>CAYMNX010000246.1:0-11078 GCA_964391905.1 uncultured Rhizobiaceae bacterium | reverse complement strand
TTCCAGCCCGCCATCGGATTGCTGCAGACGTTGAGCACCGTCATGCCGCCGATATGGGTGACTTCGCATTCGCCGACCTGGAAGCCGAAGTTATCGGCGCAGAGCCTCACATCCACGGGAACGAGGCAAAGCTTGTTCATGATCTCGGTGAGACGCCAGTCGGCCGAGAGAGGGATGGCGACGAACACGCAATCGATACCGCCCTTGCGGATGTCGCTGATCAAATCCTCGAGCGTGCCGCGGATCGGATGGCCGAGGCAAAGCTTGGGCAGGCGCGCCATGCGATCGTCATAGACGCCGACGATCTCCATCTCGCCGTGTCTCGCCGCGCTCAGCTTCTGGATGAAGCGCTGACCCAACGGCCCCGCGCCGAGAATGGCGGCGGTCCGGCGCAGCCGGCCGGTGCGACGCCAGCGCCGTGCCGCGAGCGCCAACGTGCATCGCCCCGCCACCAACAGCAGTGCCGTTACGACCGCCCAGGACTGAAGCCACTCCATCACGGGCGGTGAATTCTCGTCGAGCGCCAGCACGAATGCGGCAATCGCGCCAATCGCGATGCCCCAGGAAACAAGACCCGTATGGATCGACGCGAGCAGCGAGGGAATCGCCTTCGAGCGGTGGGCACCCATGAGATGCAGCACATTCATCGTCAGAACCGTCGCGAGCGCGATGATGGCTGCACAGAAAGACAGCGCCGCTTCGCCGATCACGCCGACGAGCAGCAGCGCAGCGCCCGGCGCCAGCACGCAGAGTGCGTCGACCGCTCGCAAAGTACCCATGACGATGGAAGGCGAGATGGGCTTGGTTGATGAAAATGGTGGTGAATAGATTGCCCTAATCTTGGCCTCGCGGCGCACACTCATCGAGCCGTATCCCTTGATGTCAAATCACTGCGCCCGTTGCCGCTCCCGATTGCGCCCGATACGGGGGCACGTTGGCGAAGGCATTGTCCACATTTCTATATCAAGGTGCTGTGACTAAATTGGCGTGCCGTTGTGATCAACGCGAGACGTAATATATCGGACACTGAAAAGCCTCAGGCCGCCGCGCTGGCCAGAACCGTTTCCGCAAATCTTTGCGGCGAGTGGTCGGCTAAAAATTGGCGCGCCGCTTCGCGATCGATGAAGCTCTGCGGCCCCTCCTCGACAAGGCGGGCGATCGCAGATGCAAGAACCGCCGGATCGGTGCAATCGACCGCCAAGCCGAGCCGATGATCGCGCGTAAGGGAGCTGAGAACGCCGAAATTCTGCGTGAGGATCGGCTTGCCGAACCGCGCAGCCCATAACATCACGCCGCTCGACCCGACAAAGCGCTGATAGGGTGCGAGCACGACATCGGCGCGCGGCAGTAACGCTTCGATTTCCTCGCTCGCAAGCCACCGGTCTTCGAGATGGCAGAAAAGCTCGGGCTTTCCAGTCCGCACCTGCTCCAACTTCCTTTGCACCGAAAGTCTAATTAATGGGTCCACTCTGCCGACAAGCATGACCGCAGCACGCGATGCAATGGGCTGCGTTAGGAGGTTCAACGCATCGAGGAGTTTCAGCGTTCCCTTCCGCTCTGTGAGGTAGCCGAAGAGGAGCAGGCAAACCCGACCCGCCGGGACCGCGGCAGCCAGCTCGTTGGCGGCCATGGGCCGCTCGGCTGCCGGATGGACGGGATCCGGCAAAGGACGAATCTTCTCGCCGTTCCGATAGAAGCGAGCGGCGTAGCGCGCGAAGTATGGATCGAGCGTATGCACGGCGGAGAGCGATCGATTGCTCAGCATGAGGCGGTACAACACGCCCTTGCGCCAATCGCGAATCTTCTCGCGCCAATTCGGTCGATAGGTGCCGATGAAACGGTAATGCGTCGACGGTCGGAAAAGAATTCCCGTCACGGCGCATCGACGCATCGAAAGGCCGAGAGCCAAAGGAAGCGACAGCAGGTCGAGCGCCAAGAAATGCATCGTCGCCGCGCGCGTGCGCATAAGATAGCGGCGCGCAATCCACCAGCGCGCAAAGCTGCTCACCAACAACTGGCGGTGACAGCAAAGGCGCGCCTCGAAACGCCGCAACGGCACGAGACGAACCTGATTGCCGCCGACGCCGCGCAGCGTGTTGGCGAGGCCGTAATACAAATCGGGCGGCACGACGATCCAGACGAGACGGGATGCCGGCTCGGCTTGGGCGTGGCGAATGAGGTGGCTCAGCCATTCATAGGAATGACCCTCGGCTTCGGGCTCGAAGATCACCATCCCGCGGCGATCATCGATATTGCGGTGCGCAAGCCGGCCGACCGACGCCAACAATCGCCCGAGGACAAGGGTCTTCGCGCAATTCTCTTCGATGTAGCGTCGCCCGTTTCGGCCGAGCTCGCGCCGCAACGCCGGATCGCGCGCGAGCATGAGCACCGCGTCGGCGAGCGCTTCGGGATCATCGGCCGGAGGACAGAGAAAGCCGCCGCTCACCTGCTGAAGCCGCGCCAGCGCGCTCCGCGGCGCGGTGGGCGCCAAGCAGGGAAGGCCCGCGGCCATGATGTTGTAGATTTTCGAGGGAATGGCGAAGCTGGCCGCCGATGGATTCTGGGCGACGAGATGAATATCGGCGCCGGTCTCATCGGCGAAAAGCCGCTCGGCGGGAAGAAGATCCGCGAATTGGATATTGCTCAAGCCGGCCGCGACCGCCTTCGCCCGGAGCATTTCGAATTCCTTGCCGCGCCCGCGCAGGAGGATCTCGATCTGCGGCGCACGCTCTTGAAGGCGCGTCGCAACAGCGATGATTTGCTCCAGTTTCTGCTTGCGGCCGAAACTGCCGCTATAAACGAGCCGTTGCGCCTCGCTCGGCGTTTCGGCGACCGGGCGAATTCGATCCGCATCCGCCCAGATTGGCAGCGTCTCGATCGCGGCTGTCACGCCGATCCGGCGAAGATGATCCCGCATCTCATCGGTGAGAACGAGGATCAGATCGACACGGTTGAGCACGCTGCGCTCGCACAGACGCATGAGGCGCAGAAGCCAGGAGGCCCGGACCATGCTGAGTCCCTCGGCAAGCCCTGATTGGATGTCGTGCACGACGACGACATGATGGCCGTCGCGGCGACGGGCGATCGCACCGAGCAAGACCGTCAAGATCGAAGGACAAAGCGAAAGGACGAGACTCTCGCGCTTCACGCGCCCCGACGCGAGCGCCCAGCAGCCTTGGAGGAGAAACCACGCCTCGTTGGCGATGCGATGCAAGGACGAGCGCTGTTTCGGCACATAGATGCCGACCCGCTCGACTTTCACGCCATTGACGCACTCGTGCCGATTGGCACCCCCGCGATAGGTCGGGAAGACCTCCGCTTCGGGATAGTGCGGAAGTCCGGTGAGGACCGTCACATCCCAACCGGCCTGCACGAAATATTCGGCGATATCGCCGCAGAACGGAGCGGAGCCAACCAACTCGGGACGATAATATTGAGTAATGAAAAGCGCGCGGTTGCTACCCATGCCCCTCACGCTATTCGGGCAAGCGTCGTGCCGCCGTAATCGTAATTCATATGGGCATAGGCGAAGTCACGATAGCGTTTCGCATCGACGCGCGACATCACCACGCCCGCAACGTCGCTCTGCGCATCGATCAGTTGTCGCAACGCATCGAGCACTGCTTCGCGTCTCGTATGCCCCCAACGGACGACGAACACCGTCTTGTCGACGAGACGCGAGAGCACCAGTACCTCGGAGCTGACCAGCACCGGCGGGCTGTCGAGAATGACGAGATCATAGTTCTTGCTGAACGTCCGCAGCATCGCGCCGAGCCGGTCCGACATCAGCATTTCGGAGGAGCGCGGCGTCCAACCGCCCGACACGAGGACATCGAGCCCGGAGAGCGGATCATTGAAGATCGCCGAAGCCGCCGACACCGTATCCTCGGTCATCAGCTGCGCAAGCCCATAACGATTGGAGCATTGAAAGATGCGATGAAGGGTCGGCGAGCGCCAATCGCAATCGATCACGAGCACGCGCTTGCCGTTTTTCGCCATGAGCCGCCCGAGCGATGCCGCCATCATCGACTTTCCCTCGGAAGGCGTGGCCGAGCTGATGAGGATCGTCTTGGGCGTATCGCCCTTCACCGACAACTGGAGGCCGATATAGATCTTGCGCAAGGCCTCGCTATAGGTCGAGCCCGGCGTACGCAGGATCTGCAAAGCGGGCGATGTCGCGCCCTTGACATCGGGCACCATCGACAGCACCGGCAAGCCGGTTGCCTGCTCGACCTCGTCCGCGCGGCGGAAAGTGCGATCGACACTGTCGCGCAGCAGCGCGAAAAGCGCTCCGAGCAAGAGACCGCCCAGCGTCCCGAGCAGCATGATCAATGTCTTCGGCGGATAGCTCGGCGCCTGCGGGGGCGCCGCCGGAGACACGAGCCGCGCATCGGGCTGTTCGATCTCCTCGCGCCCGATCGTCTCCTTCGCGCGATTGAGCATCGCCTCGAGCAGATTGCCGTTGACGGTCGCCTCGCGCTCGAGCGATTGCAGCTCGATGCTCTGCTCGTTCACGCCGCCGACTTGAGTTTTGAGGTGATCGAAATTGCGCTGCAGCGCATCGTAGCGCGCATCGGCCGTCGCCGCTGCATGCCGCAAGCTATCGATGACGCGCGAGACCTCGGCCGAGAGCTTGGCGTTGATATCGTTCATCGCGGCGCGCGCATTGAGGACCTTCGGATGGCGTGGGCCATAATTCGACGAGAGCTGCGCGAGCGTTTGCGCGGCCTCGGCCTGCTGCGCCTTGAGTGCCTGGATCACGGGCGAACTCAATACATCGGGGAGGCTGTCGCCGGTGACGCCGCGCTTCTTCAAGGCAACCGCTTCACTGAGTCGCGAATCGGCTTCGGCCTTGGCCGTTTGGGCATCGATCAACTGCGTGTTGAGCTCGGTCAGTTGCTGCGACGTAACCGACGCGCTCGTGCCCTGATAGAGGCCGTATTTCTTGCGATACTCGGCGACCGCGCGCTGCGACTTCTCGACCTGCTGCCGCAGCTCGGTGATGCGTTCCCCGAGATAGCCTTCGATCCGGTTCGAATCGGCGGCCTTCAGATTTTTCTGGCTGGTGAGATAGACCGAGGCAAGAGTATTGGCGATGGTTGCCGCTTTGTCGGGATCGCGCGACGAGACTTGAACGCTCAGAACCTGAGAGCGGCCGAGGGTCGAAACGTCGAGATGCCCCAGCAAGGCATCGATCAGATGATTTTCGGTCTCGGCGGCGCTTTCCGGTTGCGGCGGCGGCGCTTTCGGGCCGATCCAGGAGCGGATTTCGCGCGTAATGGGTGCGATGTACGCCAGCGGGTTGAGGTAGTCGAACCAGCTCTTGCTGGTATTAAGCGCCGGATTGAATTCAGGATCGTTCCCCAACTGCAACTTGTCGACGACTTGCCGTGCCAAATCGCGCGACTGAACCGCGATGCGCTCGTTCTCGACCTTATCGCTTGCCGTTGCGAGGCCCGGCATGGCCCGCACTTCATTCGAGAATATCTGAACGTCGGGCACGCCGACCTGAATGCGCGTCTCCGCGGTGTAGTAGGTCGGAAGACGGTAGACGAGGATAGCGCTGCCGATGGCGAACGCGATCGTACAGCAGACCACCAGGCCGCGATGGCGCCAGATTTTCCGCAGCCCATCGAGGAAATCCGGCGGCTGCGTCGGCGGCGTCCAGACTGGTACCGCCACAGGTCTTCCATAAGGGACAGGACTGCGGCGCGCTTCAAGCGGGTCGGGTAAACGCATCAGAACCAGCGCTCGGGAACCGTGATGACGTCACCTGGCTGCACCGGCGTGTCCTGCGTCGCTTCCATCTTGGTTCGACGGCCATCCTTGCCCATGCGCGCGAGGTCGAAGGTGTTCTCTTTAGCGCGCGGTGTGAACCCGCCTGCAAGCGCAACGGCGTTGATAACGGTCATGCCTGAAACATAGGAATAGCTACCCGGCGTTTTGACCTCCCCTAGGATATAGAAAGGCCGATACGCCAACACCTCGGCACTGATCCGCGGATCCTTCAGATATTGCGGGCTCAGCGCCGACCGCAACTCGCGCTCGAGCTCCCTTGCCGTCAATCCGCCGGCCTGAACTTCGCCGATCAACGGGAAGGCGATCTTTCCGCTACCATCGACCTGATACTCGCCGGTGAGGTCGTCTTGGCCGAAGACGATGATATGCACGTGATCGCCGCTGCCGAGACGATAGTCCGGCGGTGCGACGGCACCGCCGCCCGGGGCATTCTGACCGGGGGCATTCTGATTGGGCGCCGGCTGCGCGCCCCGCGAGGGCGCCGAGCCTTGCGGCGACGGCACGGATGGCCCCGCAAAAGGCGAATTCGGCACGATCGGAGTTTGCATTTGTGCCATGGCCGGGGCGGCGGCCAGAATGGCGGCAAAGGTCGCCGCAATCACGCCCCAGCAGAGGCGGCGATGCCGGATGAGCCCCCTGCGAATCCGCGTTTGCATTTTTTCAACCTTTCACGTAGCGAAAGGAGCGATGATGAATGTCGAATGCGCGCAAAAGCCCCGCAGCATCCACTTCTACCAGCCCGCAAAGAATGGTTGTTGTGATCAAACGATGGCGAGGACGCATTACATCCAGCTGCGGCAGGTTCAGGTGCGGCCGTAACCATCGGCGAGACGAACGATATCGTCCTCGCCGAGATAGGCGCCCGACTGCACTTCGATCAAATGGAGCGGCACCTTTCCGGGGTTCTCCAAGCGGTGTTCCGTGCCGATCGGAATGTAGACCGATTGGTTCTCGGCAACCAGCATCGTGTCCTGACCGCGTTGAACCAGCGCCGTGCCTTGCACGACGACCCAATGCTCGGCGCGGTGAAAATGCTTCTGCAAGCTTAGCTTTGCGCCTGGCTTGACGGTGATACGCTTGACCTGGAAGCGGTCGCCGTTATCGACCGTCTTGAACGAGCCCCATGGCCGATAAGACGTCGTGTGCTGCACGGCCTCGGAGCGATTCCTTTGCCGCAATTGCTTCACGATCTCCGACACATCGGAAGCGCGATCGGCGCGGGCGACGAGCGTCGCATCATCGGTCGAGACCACGACGACGTTCTCGAGACCGATCGCGGCGACAAGCCGGCCGTCGGCATGCACATAGCAATTCTGCGTTGAATCAAGATACGCAGCCCCGCGCACGACGTTGCCGTGTTCGTCGGGAGGGATCGCCTCCCACAGCGCGTGCCACGATCCGACATCGCTCCACGCCATATCGACGAGGACAACGGCGGCGCGGTCCGTGTGTTCCATGACGGCGGTATCGATCGAAAGCGATGGCGCCTCGCGGAACATATCGGCGTCGAGCCGGAAGAAACCCAAATCGGATTTGCCGCCGCTCAGCGCGCGCCGGCAAGCGGCCAGCATTGCCGGATGGAGCCGCTCGAGCTCGTCGAGATAATTTTGCGCGGCAAAAAGGAAGATGCCGCTGTTCCAATGAAAGAGCCCGCTTTCGACGAGCCGTTGCGCGGTATCGCGGTCGGGCTTTTCGATGAATCGGTCGACGGCGAGGACGTCGCCATTGCGATCCAGCGCCGAACCCTGTGCGATATAGCCATAGCCAACCTCGGCGCGGGTGGGCTTGATGCCAAACACCACGAGCCGCCCCTGCTCGACCGCCGTCAGTCCTTTCAGCACGGCCTGGTGAAGATTTTCGATCGAGCCGATGACATGATCGGAAGGCTGCACCAACATGATCGCGCCCGGCTCCTGCTCCACGAGCCAAAGCGCCGCAATCGCAAGAGCCGCGGCGGTATTGCGTGCAATCGGCTCGAGCAAGATCTGCCGCGGCGAAATGCCGATCTGGCTGAGCTGATCGTCGATCACGAAGCGGTGCTCTTCGTTGCACACGACGATCGGTGCTCCGAAGCCGACATCCTGGCGATTACGCAGGACCGTTTCCTGAAACAGCGTCCTCTCGGACACGAGCGGAAGGAACTGCTTCGGAAAGGATGCGCGCGACAACGGCCACAGGCGCGTGCCCGCGCCGCCCGACAGAATGACGGGATGGATCTGCGTGTGCGTCGTTGCCTTCAGTCGATCGATATCGACGATCTCGTGCATGTCACCGACCTACGGATATTACCGCGCGTTGGACGTCATGCTTCGATATGGGAAGACCGCTGGCGTCACAAGTGATCAAACTGTGTCGCTGCTTTGTTCGCGAAACTCAGTTTCCGCTTCGTTATAAGCGTTCGTACGCATGCCGCGCCAACGATATCCAAAACCAGGGTAGTTCTCGATCTCTTCGAACTTGCTATCGAGAAGACGGAATTTGTTTCGGATGCGCCGGATCGAAGATCGCACATTGGTGCGATAGCCATCCTCGCCGCTGCCGGCGACGAAGCCAGCATGATGAACGCAATCGTAGATCGACCTGTAGGTGACATATTCGTTACCGCGCGACACGAGCAAATAGACGATGCGGAACTCGGTCACCGTGAGATCGACATCGCTGCCATCCCAATAGGCGCGGCTGACATCCGCACGCAACAGGAGCTTTCCGCAGCGAAGCGATTCGTGGCTCTCCTGCGCCGTCGGCCCCCTGCTCAATTGCACGATGAGGCGGAGGCGCTTGGCGAGAATGGGAATGCCGCGCGCCTTGTCGACGAAATCGACCGCGCCATGATCGAGCGCGGCATATTCATAGGCCGCGGTCGGAATGCCGGTCAGGAACACGACCGGCAAGTTGATGCCGCGCTCATGCAGCCGGGGAAGAAAGTCGATACCCAGACCGGTCTGGAGCTTCCAGTCGAGGATGATGACATCAGCGTGACGGTGCCTGTCTTGGAGGCAATCGAGCATCGCTTCGCCGCTGGAACAGGCGATGATGTCAAATCCGAAATGTTCGAGCTCGGCGGTTGCCGCCTCCCGGTAGTCGTCGTCGTCGTCGACGAGGACAGCGCAAAGGCGCTGTCCTCGTTCTGCCTCATTTTTGGGAAAATCGAGCGGAGAATTCTGCGGCACATTCGCGAGTTCGCTTAGCAGTGTGGGCATCGCTGATCACCTTGTAATCAAGTGCGTGAAATTCTCGGGTTTCGACGTCCGGATTGAGCGTCACGTGTAATGTGCAACTCCGGTCACGAAAGCTGCTGAGCTTTGCCGGCGCGCGGTATTCTTGTTCCATGGGCGGTCCGAGAGCGCTCCGCAACGAGCGCTCGTCAAGACCGAGCCAGCGATTAAGCGTTGCATCCTCTCCGCTGAGCGCTACATCCTCTCTGCCCAATGCTTCACCAGGGCTCACGGTTTCTTCGGGGCGAGAAACGGTTCTCGTCGAAGGCGCATATTGTGCCATCGCGAGGAGCGCGACGCCCGAAGCGCGACCGACGCTCTTGGAGGGACTGTCGGATCGCTGAGCGATTGGGGGGATCGGACTGACCCAGGCTGTCATCAGCGTCACAGCAGCCACACTCGTCAGGTACCTCTTCTTGAAGCTCCGCATAAATTTCCACCAGTGTCGGTTTTGGTTGGTGGCTTCTCCGCGAACCAGACGCTCGAACCATCGTTACACTCGGCGGGTGGGTGCTCCCCGGTGCGTGTGACAAGCACAACACGCAATCAGGGTCGCGCGGGATTCTGGCTAAAAGAGGTGCGAAGCGTGGTTCCTTCGCGGCAATTAGGGTCTTTCGCTGACCAACATGCCTTGGTCACAGCTTTGTTATCGCCTGGCCCCGAAAACGCCTCAAAAGGATGCCGAAAACCCCCAGCGATGAAAAATAATTCACGACAAAGCGCCACACGGAGCGGCGACACTGAACGAGAGACCGCAACGGACGCCATTATCGAAACCGATGTTCCCGCTCGATTGGATCGACTGGCTTGGAGCCGCTTTCACCAACTTGTGATCGTCGCTCTTGGCATCACTTGGATCCTCGACGGTCTCGAAGTCACACTGGTCGGCTCGCTCGGGCCGGCCTTGACCGATCCGCAGGCGCTTGGCCTCAGCACAAGCGAGGTCGGGTTCGCGGCGAGCGCCTATTTGGCCGGCGCCATCCTGGGCGCGATCGGCTTCGGCTATCTCACCGATCGGTTCGGCCGCAAGCGCCTTTTTTTGGTCACCGTCGCGGTCTATGGCGTGGCAACGATCGCCACAGGCTTCTCCTGGAGTTTCGCCTCCTTCGCGATCTTTCGCTTTTTGACCGGTGCCGGGATCGGCGGCGAATATTCCGCGATCAATTCGGCTATTCAGGAGCTTATTCCCGCACGCTTCCGCGGCTGGACCGATCTCACGGTCAACGGCAGCTTTTGGATCGGCGCGATCGTCGGCGCGGCCGGCTCCTTCATCGCTCTCGATCCCGCCTTCTTCCACCCGCAGATCGGCTGGCGCCTCCCCTTTCTGCTCGGCGGTGCGTTGGCGGCTTCGGTCATGGTCCTGCGGCGTTACGTTCCGGAGAGTCCGCGCTGGCTCATGACCCACGGCCAAGTCTCTGAGGCCGAGCAGGTCGTCGGGGAGATTGAGGTCCGGGCGCGAAGCACACCGTCGGATACAACCATCGCCCCGCAGCCGGCGCCGCGAATCCGGCTGCGCCAAGGCCACCGCCATGGATTCATCGCGATCGGGCGCATGTTGATCTCGACCTATCCGCGCCGCACGGTGCTCTGCCTTGTTCTGATGGCGGCGCAAGCTTTTCTTTATAATGCGATCTTCTTCACTTACGGGCTCGTACTGTCGCGTTTTTATGACATCCCGAACAACGCCATCGGCGGATACATCATCGCCTTCGCGATCGCCAACCTGCTGGGGCCTCTGCTCCTCGGCCCGCTCTTCGATACGCTTGGCCGCAAGACGATGATCTCAGCGACTTATGGTGCTGCCGGGGTTCTGATGGCCGCAACCGCAGTGATGTTCGACCACGATGTCTTCAACGCCGTTGGGCAGACCGCGGCGTGGATGGCGATCTTTTTTGCCGCCTCGGCGGCAGCAAGCGCGGCCTATCTCACGGTCGGCGAAAGCTTTCCGCTCGAATCGCGCGCCCTTGTCATCGCTTTGTTTTATGCGTTCGGCACAGCGATCGGCGGCGTTGCCGGTCCCGCCATCCTCGGCGCGCTGATCGAGACAGGATCACGCCACAACAT
>CAYMNX010000245.1:0-6218 GCA_964391905.1 uncultured Rhizobiaceae bacterium | reverse complement strand
TCAAGCGCCGCTTCGTTCTGCGTCGCCACCCAATCGATGATCCAGTCGTTGACCTTCTGTTGCGCCGCTCTGAGCGCCGCAAGCTCTGGATGAACGACGACGTTGCGCGCCTCGAAGCCGTGCGCGCGACCTTGAAGATGCGCCTGCCAAATGAGATCGACGACATAGATGTGGTTGAGCGTGCCGATGATCGTCTTGAAGAGCGTCTTGCGCTCTTTCTCGGCTTCGCCCGGCGGCAGCTTGGCAACGGCATCGAATGTCAGCTCGTCGGCCCAGGCTTTGTAACGCGCGAGCATTTTCGCAGTCTTGGTGTCCATCATCGGCGATGATCTCCCATTCGTGCGAGCGTCGCGGCCGCGGCGTCGGCACGCGTCGAGGATGATACGCGTCCCGCTCGCTTTGCGCTATCCGGCTTTCATAAGCTGCGCTCCTGGGTGGCCGCCCGTGGCCAGACGCAAACTTCCCCGCCGGGCAATTTTGCGGATTGCCGCGTCGCCTCAACCTGTATACAGTTTACACAATTAAGGAGCGCCCTTTTGAGCCTGAGTTCCCTTCCCGAGGTGTCGGCTCTCCGTTTACGGCAGACGGCGGCCGATCACATTACCGCGGCCTTGCGCGCGGCGATCCAAAGCGGTGCGCTGCCCGACGGTCTCGAACTATCGCAGGTTGGGCTCGCCCAGCATTTCGGTGTATCGCGTGTCCCGGTTCGCGAGGCGCTGCGTGTCCTCGAGGCGGAAGGCTGGATCACGGCCCCGACGAATCAGCGCGCTTTCGTGCAGTCGCTGAGCGCGGCGGAAATCGACGAGATCTTCCGCATTCGTCTCTGTTTGGAGCCGGACCTCCTCGGCCAGGCGCTTCCCCACATGAACCGCACGGTCATCGACGATTTGCGCGCGCGTTGTGCGACGATGGATGCACTCAAGGATCACGCGCTTTGGGTGACGAGCAATCGCGCTTTCCACGGTGCCCTGCTTGCGCCATCCGGGGCGAAATTCACTCTGCGTCTTCTCGAGAACCTGACGGCGCAGGTCGAGCGCTATGTCCGGCTGCAACACGCCAACTCGGACCGGCACAAAGATGCCGGGCACGAGCACAGCACGCTCATCGACGCGGTCGAGCGGAGGGATGTGCGTACGGCTCGTTCCATTCTTCGCAAGCATATTGAGCGCAGCCGGGCCGGCGTTCTTGCGGCCGTTCGTAACCTCTCGAAAAATAGTGGAGACCGGCATGAAAGCGATGCCGCGCGGGCGCGTCGCACCGCGTCATAAGACGCCGCCGGGAACACATCGCCGGAATGGCACCGGGTTTGCATTTTCCCGTATCAAAGGGGACGGATGGCCGTCTTCCATTTGCGAAGCGAGGAATAACAGGCGATGAACGCATTACAGGATATTGCCGTCCGAAAGGCGATGCAGCGGTTGTTGCCGATCGCCATGCTGCTGTTTTTCTTCAGCCTGCTCGATCGCACGAATATCAGCTTCGCGGCCCTCGAGATGAACAAGGATCTCGGTCTCTCGCCGCAGCAATATGGGAGAGCCGCTGCGATCTTCTTCATCGGCTATTTCATTTTCGAAATTCCCAGCAATTTCATCCTGGCGCGGATCGGCGCACGCATCTGGCTCGCGCGCATCATGATCACCTGGGGCCTGGTTGTCGCCGCCATGGCCTGGGTGGAGGGCCTCACCTCGCTTTATGTCTTGCGGTTTCTTCTCGGCTTGGCGGAGGCGGGGCTGCTTCCTGGCCTCCTCTTCTACCTCGGTCTCTGGCTGCCGGCGCGGGAGCGCGGCAAGGCCTATGCCATCCTGCTGATGACGACGGCCATCGCTTATGCCATCGGGGCGCCGTTCACCACCTTGCTGATGCAAGTCTCGCTCTTCGGATTCAACGGTTGGCAGACGATGTTCCTCATTCAAGGAGGATTGACCGTCGCCATCGGGGCCTCGGCGGCTTTTTTCTTACCGAACAAGATCGCGGATGCGCGCTGGCTGGATGGCGATCAAAAGCACGCCCTGATGGAATGGATCGAACGGGAAAACGCGACGAAGAAAGTCGTTGGCGCGACGAGCCTTCGCGACGGCTTCCTCGATCCGCGTGTTCTGATCACGACGGGCATGTCTTTTTTTCTGGTATGCGCGAACTTCGGAACCGTTCTGTGGCTGCCGCAGATCGTCAAGGCGCTGTTCCCGGCGCTCTCCAATGTCCAGATCAGCTTGCTGATCTCCTTTGCGTTCATTGCCGGCGGCGTCGCCGGGATTTTAGCGGGGCGGCGTTCGGATCGCATCGGCGAGCGCAAATGGCACCTGGCCGTCGGCGCCGCCCTGGGCACTCTTGGCTACGCGCTCGCCGGCTTCGCGCCGACGCCCGCGCTGCAATTCGCGGCCGTGTGCTTGGGGGTAATCGGCATCTGGTCCATGTTCGGCGTCTACTGGGCCTATAATTGCGATCTTCTCGGCGGGGATGCGGCCGCAGGCGGGCTCGCGCTGATCAACAGCGTCGGCGCGATCGGCGGGTTCGTCGCGCCGATCGTTCTCGGTTGGGCGCTCGAAACCACCGGAAGCTTCCGCGGCAGCCTCTGTGCGCTCGCCGCCTTCTCGCTGATCACCGCCGGGTTTGCGGCCTGGCTCAGGAAGGTGCCGCGGACCAGCCCGCCATCCTCGCTCGAAGACGAAGCGGTGCTCCGGGCCGAGAAGGTGTCGTGAGCCGTTGTCTGCTGACCGATCCGGAGCACCCATGATCGCCATTCTGCCGAAGCCCCACCTTCCGCCCGAATATTTCGTCGACAACCGCGTCTATACGGATCAGACGGTATTCGACATGGAGCGCGAGCGGATTTTTCTGCGCGTCTGGAACTTCGTCTGTCATGAGAGCGAAATCCCCGAGATCGGCAGCTTCATCACGACGACCGTGGCGGGACAGTCGATCGTGGTCTGCCGCAATGTTGAAGGCCAGCTGCGCGCTTTCAATAACACCTGCCGTCATCGTGCCGCGCAAGTGGTGCCCGAAGCATGCGGAAAGCGGCGCGCCTTCTCTTGTCTCTATCACCTCTGGACCTACGATCTCGACGGCAAGCTCATCAGCGCGCCCGAGTTCGAGGCATATAGGACGAGCTACTGCCCGAACGGCCTTGCGAAGGAGGAAATGGGGCTCGTTCCTGTCCGGGTTGCCTCGTCATCGAAGCTGGTCTTCGTCTGCTTCGACGACACCGCGCCGTCTCTCGAATCATTCCTCGGCCCGATCGCCAAGCTGCTCGTCGATCCCTTTGCCTCGGATGATCTCAGCGTCCATGTCAAATGGAAGAAGACGCTGCACGCAAACTGGAAGATGCAGCCGGAGAATTCGCGCGACGGCTATCACGCGCCGCTGCTTCACAAGCGTCTGCGCGGCGTCAGCCCGCCCAAGCCCTTTCAGCTATATCCCAACGGCCATGCGGCGCAGCAGCTGGGCCTCGATTACGAAGCGGGCCGCAAGGCCGGTAATCTCGACGGCGTTCTGAAGGAGCGGCCCGAATTGGTCGACGAATTCATGAGCCATCCGCTGCCGGGTATCACGCGCGAGAATCCGTCGACGGTCATCACGCTTTTTCCGGACACGCTCATCGTTACCCGATACAATACGCTGATCATCGAGCGGCAAGTGCCGCTCAATCCCGGCGAGACGGAATTCGAGACCCGTGCCGTGTCCTTGGCCGGCGATGACGATCGCCTCCGCGAGCTCCGGGAGCAGCATTGGATGCTCTATTGGGCGCCCGACGGCGGGAATCTTCCCGAGGATTGGGAGGCCTGGGAAGCGCAGCAGCGCGGCGTGCGCAACACCGCCGTTCGCTATAGCCTGATTGCGCGAGGCGAGAAGGCGGATGCCGGGCTGCGGGGCGACGATAATCGCATCCGCAGCTTTTGGGGCGAGTGGCGCCGCTATATGAACACGAGCGAGAACGCGCCCCTCTGAGGATGGAGCGGGCATGAGGATCGGGTGCATTGGCCTCGGGCGTATCGGGGCGCCGATCGCGGCCCATCTGGCGGCCGCGGGTCATCATGTCGTCGGCCATGATATTCGGCCCGACAAGAAAACCGAGATGGAGCGCGTCGGCGTCGGCTGGAGCGACGCCATCGCGCAGCTGGTTGCGGATGTCGACGCGGTGATCAATTGCGTCCTGTCGCCGAAAGATGTCGAGCAGGTGTTGCTGGGCGAGAACGCCTTTCTCGCCGCCGCGCGGCCCGGGCAGATCTTCGTCGAAGCGAGCACCTTGGATCCGGCTTCGGCGGTCGACCACGCGACGAGGCTTTCGCAGAAAGGCGTTCGCTACCTCGATTGTCCCGTCAGCGGCGGGGCCGATGGCGCCGCCGCTGGGACGCTTACCGTGATAGTCGGCGGCGAGACCGAAACGCTCGATGCCATGCGGCCGGCCTTTTCATGCTTTGCCCGGCACGTCTTCCATGTCGGCGGGGTCGGCGCCGGCAGCACGATGAAGGCGATCGTCCAGGCGATTTTCCTGTCGCATATGGCGACTTTTCTCGAAGCCTTGTCATTGGGGCTTGCCGCCGGCCTGCCGATCGCGACCCAATTGGCGGTCATCTCCGAGACGACCTCCCATCATCCGACGCTCGGCAAGCGTTATCAGCAGATCATCGAGGGGGACCTCCACCCGCGCTTCGAGGTGACGTCCGCGATCAAGGATCTGGCGATCGTCCGCGAGCTGGCCGCCGCGGCAGCCTTCGACGCCGACCTCGTCGAAGCCTGCTACAGGCACTATAGAAGTGCCGCGGAGCGGGGCCATGGCGGCGACGATCTGATCGCCCTGTTGCGCCGATCTTAGTGTCCAAGCAACATCGGATTTGCGGCCGATCGGGTTAGGGGTGCGATCCAATCTGGTGTGATAGGCGCCGGGTGGCGTCCAAGAGCAGGCGCGCGTTGCGGCCGTTATACGCGGTACTGAATCGGCTTGCTTCGCCGTTGACGGTGATGACCGCACTGACATTGCCTTCGGCGCCGAAGATCGGCGATGCGACGCTTGTGAACCCCGGAACGACATTGCTTCCGCCGCGGCTGATGCCGTGCTTGTGCACCTCATCGCAGAGCGCCAACGTGGTCTTTTCCGACTGACGGTACCAGGGATCCTGCGGCTGGGCGCGGCGAAGCTCGGCCCGGACGATCTCCCGGCGCAGCGCTGTCGGAAAATAGGCGAGGAACGCTTTTCCCGTCGCTCCGAGCGGCGGGAGGACGGCGCCGACGCGTATTTCCCAAGCTGTCCACCGCGTGCCGAGGACGCGATAAACGATCGTGGGGCCATGATTGGCCCAAACGGAGAGGAACACATCGCCGTCCAGTGCGTCGCGCAAGCCCAGCATCGCGGGACGCGCGACCTCGAGGACGTCGATTTCGGAAAGCGCCTTGAGGCCGAGCGCCAAGAGATTGGAGCCGAGAACGTAGCGCCCCTCGACGTTGCGCGACAGGAGGCCCACGCGAACGAAGCTTGTTAAATAAAAATAGGCCTTCGTCGGACTCATACCGGCATCGGCCGCGAGACTTTTCAGTGTGCGCGGGCCAGGCGCATGGAGAAATTGCTCAAGAAGCTTGTAGCCGATTTCGATCGACTGAATGCCTTTACGGTCTGTCGCCACGCTGTTATCCCCCGTTGCACCTACCCATACGACACTCAGCGTTGACCTAAGAAATTTAAGATAGTAAATTTCGCATAATAATATAAATCAACGAAAAGGAGGACGCTTATGGATACGATGCGGACACCGAACCGCACGATGTTTGCACGCTGAAGAAAGGATCGCCCATCCGTCCTTTCATACAGCAATAGCATCGACGAAAGATCCCCATGTCGACAGCCGCTCCCATCGCTCGGCAGCATCAAGCACCGCCTTTTCGCGCCGACCAGGTTGGCAGCCTTCTGCGCCCAGACGAGCTGACGCGCGCGCGTGAGCGCCTGCTGGGTCCGCAAACCTCGGATCGCAGCTTGGCGCCGCACGACAATGCGGAATTGCGGGCGATCGAAGACAAGTGCATCCGGGATGTCGTGCGGATGCAGGAGCGCATTGGGCTCAAGGCGGTCACGGACGGAGAATTCAGGCGCCGCAGCTGGTGGCTCGAGTTGATCATGAATTGGGATGGATTTAGCGCCGACCGAACCGGCTCCCAGCAATTGACATGGCGCAACGACGCCGGCGTCACGCAGGGCTTCTCGGAGCTGACCGTTACCGGCCCCATCC
>CAYMNX010000244.1:0-1727 GCA_964391905.1 uncultured Rhizobiaceae bacterium | reverse complement strand
GAAGTGCCGCTCATGCGTGCCCCAGCCGAGCTCGGCCGGCTGCATGCCCTCGGCGACGAAGCCGTCGATCGACCAGGTGTTGACGAACTCGCCGGGCTGTTTCGGGATGCGCGAGACCTGGGTGTCGCGCTCGGCGATGTGGATGACTTTGACGTCGAGCTCGGCGGCGAGCATCGCCCATTCGGTGCGCCCCTTGGGCGCGGCCTTGATGCCGAGCTCATCGGCGAGGTCGAGCAGCGCCACTTTGACGAAATGCGAGACGAGGCCGGGATTGGCGCCATGGGTCAGCACCGCGGTCGGGCCTTCGGGATGCGATGCCTTGAGCGCCAGCGCCTTCTCGCGCAGTGCGTAGTTGGAGCGCAAGGAGGGGGTAAGGTCGGGATTGGTGTAGCCACCCGGCCACGGCTCGATGCAGGTGTCGAGATAAAGCGCGCCCTTATTGCGGCAGAGCTCGACGAGGGCGAGGCTCGAGACCTCGACCGAGACATTGAGGAGAAAATCGCCGGTGCCGAGGAGCGGGTCGAGCACGGTCACGTAATTCTGCTCGGTCAATGGCTCGACGATGAAGCGCACCCCCATATCCTTGGCCTCTTTCTGGCCACGATCCTCGGCGGTGACGATCGTGATCTGCTCCTTCTTCATGTCGATATGGCGCAGGATCAGCGGCAGGATACCCTGACCGATGCTGCCGAAGCCGACGATGACGATGCGTCCGCGGAATTTGAGGAATTTTGTGGTGCGTGCCATGGGGCGCTCGCTCTAAGGGCAGGTGACGCGAGTGTCAAGATACTGCGGCGCAGCATGAGGCCCTGAGCTTAGATGTTCGCTCGATGGTGATCATGCCGGACCGGTGGCGATGGACGATGCAATCTGGTATACCAGATACATTCGACCAGGGAACGAGACGCGGACGCTACACACGGGAGATTGCATCTTAATGACGCCAGCGAAGCTCAAGGTGAAGCCGATCGCTGCTCAATCGACCTTTCGCACCCAGGCCTATCATGCGCTGAAGCAGGCGATTACCTCGGTCAACGTCTACGCGCATCCGCATGAGATCAGGCTCGATGAGCGCCAGCTCTCGGCAGAGCTCGGCGTCTCGCGCACGCCGATCCGCGAAGCGATGACCGTCCTCGAGCGCGAGGGCTTCGTGCGCACCGCGCCGCGCCGCGGCATCTTTGTCGTGCGCAAATCGAAAAAGGAAATCATCGAGATGATCCGCGTCTGGGCAGCGCTCGAAAGCCTCGCCGCCCGGCTCATCACGCTCGACGCGTCGGATAAGGAGATTGCGACGCTGCGGCGGCTGTTCGATGAGTTTCAGGACGGCTCGCCGGAGGGGCATCTCGACGAGTATTCCGAAGCCAACATCAAATTCCATCAGGCGATCATCCGGCTTTCGGGCAGCCAGCTCATCGCCGACATGACGGAAAATCTCTTCATTCACGTCCGCGCCATTCGCCAAGCGACGATTGGCGAGGACAATCGCGCGCAGCGCTCGATCATCGATCATATGAAGATCATCGAGGCGCTCGAACGGCGCGACACCGAGCGGGCCGAGGCGTTGACGCGCCAGCACACGCTCGATCTCGCCGCGCATGTCGAGAAGAACTGGAATTTTCTCGAATAACCATCCCGGGGAAGCAACCATGGCGCAAGCGACACCGCTGAAAGAGCAGCCGAACACCGCGGCGGACGAGGCCCAGGAGCTGACCGACGGCTTCCACCTC
>CAYMNX010000243.1:0-23438 GCA_964391905.1 uncultured Rhizobiaceae bacterium | reverse complement strand
CTCACGCCACCCTCAATGGCCGCGCGATCGGCTTTGGCCATTTCGGCGGGAGTCAATAGCGCGTTATTGAGTGGCCGCATCGCGAACCTATGAGGCGGGAACGTCAAAGCATAATTGTATCGCTGAATTCTACCGCCGCGTTATGACTTCGGAAAGGCGGGCGGACGCATTGCAGGAACGGTGTGAGCGCCAGCTCCCGGAGAGCCGGCCCGTTAACCGTGCTTGCGCACGGTCGCTATATCCTCGCGCAACTTATCGATATCGACAGCGCCCGGAATCAGGGTATCGCCGATAATCAGGGCCGGTGTCCCTTCGATGCTGAGCGTCGCCGCGAGGTCGTAATTGGCGCGGATGATATGCTCGATATCGGCAGCGCCCATATCGGTCTTGACCTTGTTGAGATCGAGTCCCACCGATGCGGCGACCTTCAGTACCACCGCATCGTCGATCGTGCCCTTGACGGCCATCATGGCGCGGTGAAACGCGGCATATTTTCCCTGCTTGCGCGCCGCCAGAGCGACACGGGATGCATAGACCGACGGCTCGCCGAGGACCGGAAACTCCTTATAGACGATGCGCAGCTTCGGATCCTCGTGCAAGAGAGCATCGAGTGCCGGCTCGATCTCCTTGCAATAAGGACAACGGTAGTCGAAAAACTCGACGATCGTCGCATCGCCCTTGGGATTGCCCTGAACAAGGTCGTCGGGGTTGTCGACCAGCTGCCGCCGCATCTCGCCGATCAGGCGGCGCGTCCGCTCCGCCGCTTCTTGCGCGCTCTTTTGCTGCGCCGCCTTCAGCGCGTCGACCACGATCTCGGGATGATCGAGCAGATAATCATGAATCGCTTGATCGATCGCCGACTTCTGCTGCGGCGACAGTCCCTCGCCGGCGCTGGCGGTCGAGGACGCGGTCGCGAGCAGGAGAGACAGCCAGAGCGCGCGCGAGAGGTGACGCGGGAGATGAAAATTCATCGGCGATTCCTGCGACGCCACGGGGTGCCGATATCGGATCGTCGCGAGATATCCGAGACCGGCGCTTTCGGTCTCGTAGCATTGCGGAGCACCGAGGAAAAGAGCTTGGCACACCAAAGCGGGATCTCGATTGCGGCGACCGCGCTTGGGCGCAATCGCCGGCATGAGGGGCCTGTCGGGCCAATGCGCATGGCTTGACGCTGGAAGGCCAGCGCGTTAGGAGCAAGCCACGGCGGCGGGTGTAGCTCAGTTGGTTAGAGCGCCAGATTGTGATTCTGGATGTCGTCGGTTCGAATCCGATCACTCGCCCCAATTTCCAGCGCGCCACACCGCGCGGCCGGTTCAGGAATTAGCGCCCGCAACGGTGCGGCTATCCCGCCGGGAAGGCGATAAAATTCATTCCGGCGGCGCTCTCGAAACCGGCTCGGGTGAGCGGGCGGGCCGCGCCGTGCCGCCATGGCAGCGCAAAGAGCGCATATCGGCTCTCGGCAAGTAGGCCGAAGAGCTGTGCTCTCACCGCTGCGTCGGGCCACGCCTCGAAGATGACGCTCGGCTTCCGCTCGGCCAAGACATTCCGCGCGCCGCGCAACACACGGATTTCGAATCCTTCCGCATCGATCTTGATGAGCATGCGCTGCGCGGTTTCGCCGGCAAGAGCATCGTCGAGCGTCGTTTGCTCGACGGAAAGCTTGCGCAACCGGCCGCCTCCCCCGTCGCGCAGCTGTCTTTGGATATCAGGGTCCGCGGACCCGTTCCACGTCTCGCCTTCGCGGAACAAGAGCTCGACCGGCTCATGTGAATCACCGACGACCATGGCGCGTATGTCCGGGCGCACGCCATTGAGGCTTGCACATTCCCGAAAATAGCCATGACAATCAGGATTGGGCTCGAAGGAAATCGTGCGGATGTCGTGTGCGAGGAAAAGCAGCGAATCCGCCCCGTAATTCGTCCCAACATCGACGAATAGGTCTGGCGGCGAGCTCGATAGCAGGAAGGAAGCGTAGGTCTCTTTCACTTCGGCGTCGTGGCCGAGGAGCGAGACGGCTAAGCCCCAATCGAGGCCGATGCGCGCGGCGGTGAGCGGCAGCACGATCTCACGCTCCGCGAACTTGACCCGCCACTGACCGTCGTGCCCAGCGCCGTTGCAATCGCCCAAAGCCGACGCGAATAGTCGCCAAAAATAATGCTTCTGCTTCCAGCTCAGCGTGTCGTAGGTCCGATTGAGTACGGCGCGGAGCGGCGGTTGTTCCACCGCCAGACGCACCAGCGCCTGGGACGATCGCATCGGAAGCAAGGCCTCGACGCGGTGTAGTGCGGCGGACCAGGAACTCATCGCCGGCGACCGTAGCTCATAATAGGGCAGCGGTTCCGTTGCCTTTTTGTGGCGCCGCGTCCCCATCGGCCAAGATCGCAGCCTAAGACTTCCTTAACCGGACGGACGGAGAATGAGGCGCCCCCGGCTTTTGGCCGGCGGGCAAGCGCCAAAGCTCTGGCGAAAGGACCTTCCTTTGTTTCAAGTAGCTCCTTCGATCGACGAGGCATCCGCGCCAGCCAGAGAAAAGCGCCTTGTCTTGCGCATTCTCGAACTGTGGCGCGAGGCGCATGACGCCGAGCAGTTGCCATCCGCATCGGCGCTCACGCCGGCCGATACCGGCGAGGATGCCGATCATGTCTATCTCATCGATGTGCTGGATCCGGCGGGTCCGCGCTTTACCTATG
The DNA here is from genome assembly GCA_964391905.1 of uncultured Rhizobiaceae bacterium. Classification (GTDB taxonomy): domain Bacteria; phylum Pseudomonadota; class Alphaproteobacteria; order ATCC43930; family CGMCC-115725; genus CAIKMD01. Next base: position 20,748 of record CAYMNX010000243.1, on the reverse strand, counting down.
TCGGCGCGGCGCTTCAGATCAGCACCTGGGCATCGGCCGAAGGCGCACTCGTCGGACATTGCCCGGATGATAGCATGCTGGGTCTCGCGAGCCGCCATTGGGGCGAGATCATCGATCGCGGCGTTCCGGTGACACGCGGCGGCATCGGGCAGCATGACGGCGGCCCGGTGCTCTATCGCAGCATTCTAGTGCCGCTCGCCGATGAAAGCGGCCGGATCTCGGCGATCATGGGCGCCGCCAATTGGCGAAGGGTCGAGGAGCAAGATGGGACCGCCGTCGAATAGGAATTCATCCCTCGCGCCCGCCCGAGCCCTCCCCACCGCGCATAAAGCTGCCCCCGCTTCCGCCATGAAGCCGCCACCGCGCGGCAAAGCCGGAGCGGCCCTGACGCGCACTTACGAGCTCCACCGCCAAACCGGTGGACGCTGGGTGCTCGACAGCGTCGCCGACGATAAGGACGTGGCGGTCGCGATGGCCAAAGCGCTGCTCACCAGCGCCCGGCCGCCCGCGGAAGTGCGCATCGCGGCGGTTGAAACGAGGGCCGATGGCGCGTTCAGCGACATGACGATTTTTCGCGCAACGCCGCAGCAGTTGCGACTCGCGACAGCGAAAGCGCAACAACCGGAGCGCCCTGGCACGCCGCCTCGGGTGCCGCGCGGGAAAGATCCGCGTCCGGCGGCGTCGCACCGCGCCTCGCGGCCACGCGACCGAAAAGCCACCAGCCTCGCAGTCAAGGCCTCGCTCGCGAGCATCAGCCCGCGCGGTTGGCTTCTCGTATGCGGCTTCATCGCGGCGTGGTGTGCGATCTTCTATGTTTGGCATCAACCGCAAACCGAATGGGCATTCGATACGCCCGCGGCGCAAACCACGGTCAAGCAGCGCCTCCCCCTGCCCTGACGCTCGCGTCCTTGCTTAGGCGCGACGGCGGCGCGTCGTCTTGCTCGGCGACGGCTTCGCCTCGCCGCCCCGTGTCGGCGCCGCGTTGCCCGCGGCCTCGCGCGACTTTCCGGCGGTTCCCTTGCCTTCGACCGGCAACAGCATGCTGCGTTGACGACGGTCGACCTTGGTGCGGCGCTTGGGTTTCGCGGTGACGGCCGGCTCCGTCTGCGCCTCTTTTCCTGCGCCTTTTCCCGCGACGCTTCGCTTCAAGACCGCCATGAGATCGACGACGTTGCTGGGTTCGGGCGCGGGCGGCGCGCCTTTCCTGATCGGGGTGCCGCGTTGCTTCGCCTCGATCAATTCACGCAACGCTTCTTGGTAGCGGTCGCGGAACTCCTCGGGCTGCCACTCCCCTTTGAGCCGATCCATGATCGTCTCGGCAAGATCGACCATCTCGGCGTCGAGCTTGCCGCCTTTGAAACTCCAATCCGCCACGCGCACCTCGTCGGGGCTGCGCAGCACCGACATCAAGAGACCGTCATCGAAGGGCTCGACCATGACGGGATGCTCGCGGGTCGAGAGGACGATGCGCCCCAGCGCCGCGCGCTTCTTGTTCGCCATCGCTTGCGCGATGACGCGGTAGGCTTCCTCGCCGCCCTTGTCGGGATAAACGTAATAGGGTGTCGAGATATAGAGCGGATCGACCTCGGCGCGATCGATGAAGCTCGCGAGGTTGAGGACGCGGCTGCTCTCGACCGCCAAAGCCTCGATCTCTTCCGGCTCCAGGATCACGTACTGGCCCTTCTCTACCTCATAGCCTTTGACGAGCCGGTCGCGCGCGATTTCCTCGCCGGTTTCGCTGTCGACAGTCCGCATCGAAATCCGATTACCCGTTTCCGGATTGATCATGTGCAGGCGGATCCGATCCGCTTCGCTGGTCGCGGGCGACAGGTAGATGGGGCATGAGACCAGTGACAGCCGAAGCTGCCCATTCCAACTCGGACGCGGCATGACTTAGAATAAACAGCGCAGCGGATGCTTCCGTTGCGCCGCTCTCCGAAGGCACAGCCAGGTATCGAATAGCAGACTATTCACGGCTGCATCGCCCCCTTCTTCGAATTTAAGGTGAAGGAGCATCGGCTACTCTTTCTTTCAAGTCAAACTCTTCGGGCGTTCAACAAACTGGCCGGCAAAAGCCTACCGCTATTGGTATGAATAAACCGCAAACACCCCAGGTGTTGTTGCAAGGGGCAGCACGCTTTCTTGGCGGACGCGCATGAGTTCGTCGACGGCGGGGCTCTGGCTGGCCTTCTCCGTCACCGCACCGGTTGCCGGTCGCGCTCGCCGCGGCCGCCGCGACATAGGGAGCATCAACCGCCTGCGCCGAAAGTCTTCCGAGCGACATGGTGCGTTGATCGCGACACTCACCGCGCTCGGCGGTTTATTGCGCTTTCCTTGCGCCTCTTGCGTCTTTCTGTTGCGGGTCGATTACGCCGGAACGTCGATGTCGCGAAGCGGCTGCTCGGCCGCGATCATGCGCTCGAGCGCACGGCGCGCCGCGAGCGGTGCGGCGTCAACGCGAATCGAGATCGATGGCGCGTTCGGCTGCAGCTCGATCATGCGCTGCTGCGCCTCGAGAATGGCGACGTCCTCGCGAAAGACATCGACGAAATCGATGTTGAATATCTTGTCGAGCGCGGGATCGCCGCGGCCGAATTTGCGCGGAAAGGCGAAGAAGTAATGCGTCGTGCGCTCGGTCTCGGGTGTCGGCGCCGACAGCGCCATAAGCTCGATGCCCTTGCTGCGATCGCCTTGCGGCGCACCCGTTCCGGCATCGGCGCAGCCGGCGAAATTTACCGAGAAGCAGGGCGGATGATGCTCGACGATCTGCCAACGGTCGACATTGCCCTTGAACTTGCCGGCGGCTTGATACATCGGCGGCGCCGGACGGTCGAGGATCCAGCGCGTCAGGCGCACAAGATCGCCGTCACGTTCGGTCGTGGCGGGAAAGTCGTTGATCGCGGCATTGCCGATCGATGCCGCATGGACATAGACGAGATGGGTGACGTCGAGGACGTTGTCATTGATGAGCTGATAATTGCATTTCACATGCAGCATGTCAGGCTTGGCGCAGATCCAATCGGGATGGTCGGCCCACCACCAATTGGGAATGAGTGCGGGATCGGCGCGGCGCGGGTCGCCCATCCAGATCCAGAGCCAATTGAAACGCTCGATCAGCGGATAGGCGCGGATGCGCGCATCCGGCGGCACTTGCGCTTGCCCCGGGATCTCGACGCAGCGCCCCTGCGCATCAAAGCGCAGCCCATGGTAGCCGCAGCGCACGCTGTCGCCTTCGAGCCGCCCCAGCGACAGCGGCAGATGGCGATGACAGCAGCGATCCTCGAGGGCGATAGCGGTTCCGTCCTCCTTGCGATAAAGAAGCACGGGCGTCCCCAGGAGCATCCGCGACAAAGGCTTTCGCCCGACCTCGCGATCCCAGGCTGCGACGTACCAGCTGTTGCGCAAAAACATGCACCCATCCTCCCGCTCAATTTCTGTCGCTTGCCTTCATGGTGCATTCCGTGATGGATTGTCACAAGAACGCACAACCAATCTGCCTATTTTTAGAGCAAATTGCCTATTTTATGGACGTTTCCTGCCGATTTGGCTATCAGTCTTTTCGCGTTCATTGCGTCGGGGCGTAATTTGGCGTCTGGCATGTCTCGTGCTTAAAACAGCGAGGGCGACCGGCGAGACGCGTCGGCTGCGGCACAAACGCACATAGGCGGAAATCCCATGAAGAAAGTAGAAGCCATCATTAAGCCCTTCAAACTCGACGAAGTGAAGGAAGCGCTTCACGAGGTCGGTATCCAAGGGATTACGGTGACCGAGGCCAAGGGTTTCGGCCGCCAGAAAGGACATACGGAGCTCTACCGCGGGGCGGAATATGTCGTTGATTTCCTCCCCAAGGTGAAGATCGAGGTCGTGATGGATGACGCTCTGTTGGAGCGCGCCATCGAGGCCATCCAACACGCGGCCCGCACCGGCCGCATCGGCGACGGTAAAATCTTCGTCACCACCGTCGATGAAGCCATCCGCATCCGCACCGGCGAGAAAGGCGTCGACGCCATCTAGCCGTTTTTGGACCGTGGGGGGCATTGAAAAGAGACGAAGGTCAGTAACGAAGGAATAGACAGATGGCGGACGCCGCAATCCAAAAAGCACTCGATATGATTAAGGAGCACGACGTCAAATACGTCGATTTCCGGTTCACCGATCCACGCGGCAAATGGCAACATTTGGCCCACCACGTTCGCACGATCTCGGCCGATTTCCTGGCCGGGGGCGTGATGTTCGACGGCTCGTCGATCGCCGGCTGGAAGGCGATCAACGAAAGCGACATGGTTCTGATGCCCGATTGCACGACTGCCGTGCTCGATCCTTTCGCCGCTCAGACCTCGCTGATCATCTTCTGCGACGTGCATGAGCCCGGCACGGGCCAGCCCTACGGCCGCGATCCGCGCTCGATCGCAAAGAAAGCCGAGAAGTATCTGATTTCGGCCGGAATCGGGGACGTTGCGTATTTCGGTCCGGAGGCCGAGTTCTTCGTGTTCGACGACGTGCGCTACAAGAACGCGATGAACACCTCCTACTACGAGATCGACAGCGAGGAAGGGCCATACGTCTCCGACAAGAAATATCCCGACGGGAATACCGGCCATCGTCCGCCGATCAAGGGCGGCTACTTCCCGGTCCCGCCGGTCGACGGCGCCTCGGATCTTCGCGCCGAGATGCTGTCGACGATGCTCGAGATGGGCCTCGCCGTCGAAAAGCACCATCACGAGGTGGCGCCGTCGCAGCACGAACTCGGTGCCGAGTTCTCGACGCTCACCAAGGGCGCCGACGGTATGCAGATCTATAAATACTGCGTGCACAACGTCGCGCATCAGTACGGCAAGACGGCAACCTTAATGCCGAAGCCGATCAAGGGCGACAACGGCTCGGGCATGCATGTGCACCAGTCGATATGGAAGGGAGATAAGCCGCTCTTCGCCGGCACCGGCTATGCCGATCTGTCGGAATTTGCGCTCTACTATATCGGCGGCATCATCAAGCATGCGAAGGCGATCAACGCCCTCACCAATCCGACGACCAACAGCTACAAGCGCTTGATCCCGGGTTTCGAGGCGCCGGTGCTGCTCGCCTATTCGGCGCGCAACCGCTCGGCCTCGTGCCGCATTCCGATCGTCTCGAGCCCCAAGGGCAAGCGCGTCGAGGTCCGCTTCCCCGACCCTGCCGCCAATCCCTATCTCGGCTTCGCGGCGATGCTGATGGCCGGCATCGACGGCGTGCAGAACCGCATCCATCCGGGCAACCCGATGGACAAGAACCTCTACGATCTGCCCCCCGAAGAGCTGAAGGACGTACCGACCGTATGCGGCTCGCTGCGCGAGGCGGTCGCTAATCTCCAGGCCGACCACGCCTTCCTCACCAAGGGCGATGTCTTCACCAAGGACTTCATCGACGCCTATTGCGAGCTGAAGTGGGAAGAGATCTACAAATTCGAACACACGCCGCATCCAATCGAATTTGAGATGTATTACAGCGTGTGATGTCGTTCCTCAGCATTTCCGCGGCGGGATCAAGCCACGCTAGCTGAAATGCTCCTAATGAGCCCTCGGAGTCCATTGGATTTCCGAGGGCTTTTTCGTCGCGTCTACGCAGCGCTGCGAGTATGCAGGCGTGGAGGGCCAGTTACTGGCAGCTACCGGCACCGTCATCGGCACCTAAGCGAACCAGCGAGCAATGCAGGTGATTGTCGTCGTAATCTCGCTATTGGAGGCGGTCACCGAAGCCTCCGAGGAGATTGCATTGGCGAAGAAAGTGGCTTTGCGAATGTCCTCAGCGCGCGACTGGCTCATTTCCTCACAGCTAGCACCTCATCGCGATTCTTCTCATCAAGAAACCAGGCGACGCTCTTGAGGTAAGTCGTGATGATATTACGCGAGGAGCTCGTGATGCGCTTCGGCCCATCGTTTGTCGACCGCGGAGCCGGAAAACGGCAAATGAGCCGCATCCAAATCGAGCTAGCTGAAACGCCTTCAATGAGCCCTCGGAAGTTCATCGGATTTCCAAGTTCTTTTTGTCGAGTCTAACTCAACGGACCCGCGACGCGCGCCGCCGGCGCCTGATCCTGCGCTGGCTATCTTCGCAGGCCGAGAGACGATGCCTTTCTCGTCAAATTCTCCTGACAAAGAAACAGGAATTCTCAGCGTCGTATCAGAGAAACAGCGGCAATCCACCCGAGCTTGGAGACAATTCGCATCGAGCATTGGCCGTAGCGGCCACCAAGCTTCGTCTCGCGACGACCCGCCGAGTGGCTTCAAAACAGCAACTGATGTGTCAGCATCATATTAGTTTTCATTTGATACTCTTGGAGACTATGAAATAAAATATGCTCTAATGATTGGAGGTTCGCCGATGAAGCTCGTGCTGCGCGCGCCGTGCCCGCTGCGAAACATCAAGTGTCGCTCCAGCAACATATTGGGCACGATCGAACGAAACGCGACCCTGCTCCCAGGCTGATGACGATGAACGTAGTCGTTACCGGTGGCCTCGGTAAACTTGGCCAGTATGTGGTGCGGGCACTCCTTGACGGCGCTCGCGGTGGCCAACCGCATCGGGTTACGGTTGTGGATCAGACATCGGGGCAAGTGCCCGCTGGTGTGCGTTTGCTCACAGGCGACGTACGGGACCTTGGCCAAATGTTTAGCATGTTGGCTGGCGCCGATGCCGTCATCCACTTGGCAGGCGTGCCTCAGCCGTGGACAACCGCGGATGATGTCGTGTTCCGCACGAACACCTTAGCGACGTTCAACGTCCACGAGGCTGCATTTCGATTGGGAATCCGTCGCGTTGTTACCGCGAGCAGTGAGGCGGCGCTCGGGTGGACATACCGCCGGCGCGATTTCCTCCCTGACTATCTGCCGATCGACGAAAATCATCCGCTCCGTGCACAAGATCCGTACGGCCTGTCAAAGATCGTTGGCGAATCCATAGCACGCTCCTATAGCGATGGGTGTGGCCTCGAAACGGTTGCGATCCGGCCACCATGGGTCTGCGCCCCCGAGGAATTGGACGCGCTCCGCAAGCAAGGCGGTCGGCACGTTGGAGATTTCCAACTGTTCAACTACTTGGATGTCCGCGACCTGGCCGACGCTTTTCGATTGGCCATCGAGCGGCCGATCAAGGGGCATGTTGCCCTGCTCGTACCGAATGACGACACCAGCGTAGCCGAGCCTCTTAACGAGCTGCTGCCGCGTCTTTATCCGGCCATTGGGAATATGGTGGCGGCATTCACAGGCAGCCGCCCTGCTGTTTCGAACGCTCGCGCCAAGGAAATTCTAGGCTGGCAACCACGGCATTCGTGGCGTCGTTCGTAAGTTTGGATTATGCCGCACATCGGCATTCAGCAGAAACAGATCGGTTCAAAGCGCCGTCACGGTTGTCGCCTCCTGAGAGGTGGCCGTGTCATCGCTACTTGCTTAGCCTAGTGGCGACTCACCATCGGCAAGATCGCGCACGAACAAATGAGACAGCTGACCACCAGCACCAAGAGACCGGCGGTAAAGTCATTGTCGTAGGCACCGATGACGATGCCCATTACGAAAGGGGCAAATGCTCCTACCGTATTTGCGATGCCGTTCAGAACGCCGACGCCAGACGACGCGACTTCCTTTGGAATGATTCTCTGCATCAACGTATATGTCGCTGGAACAGTCAAACCGAAGCATCCTGAGCTTATCGCTATCGTAATGGCTGCCGCCTGTGAATTTGGCACAATTGTGCCTAGATAGAGCAATATTGCTGCGCAGATCATGCCAAAAAACAGGAGCGCGGCCTTTTTCTCAAAGCGATCCGCCAAAACCCCGGACAGGAGCTCGCCGAAAAATGAGAGGATGAACGGCAAGGATGAATAGAACCCGAGATGCTGAATGTCGAAATGACGGACCGTCTGCAGATAAGTCGGGAGCCAACTGTTCAATCCCCAGAGATAGATCAGCTCGCCGGAATCAAAAATCGTCAGGAGCCAGAAATCCCGGCTCTTTAAAAAGGATTGGCAACCGTGCCAAAAGCTTTCAGTGCTTGGCTCACTCGGGACCGCGACGGGCTGATCGGCGCCCGCCGGTGTCGCCGTTACGAATAGGGCCAATAGCGGCAGCATCACCAAAATGCTGATCGCCCCAAGTACAAAAAACGCGTTCCGCCAACCGTAAGCGGCGACCAGGCTGATAATCACCGGAAAGCCGATGGCAGACCCCAATGGACTGCCGACCAGCCAAATCGCATTGGCGCGGCCGCGCTCGGTATCGGGAAACCATCCCAGAACGACCTTCGTGATCCAACCAAACTGCGGGCCTTCCGTAACGCCCAAAAGAATTCGCGAGATGAGCATGGTCACGTAGGAGCTCGCGGCGCCCATCACAAACATCAGTCCGCCCCATATGAACGAGGCGCTGATCAACATTCGTCGGGGACCGAACCGATCTCCCGTGAAACCGAGGAAAACTGACGATATTCCATAGGTGAAGAAGAATGCGGTCATGAGCATTCCGAGCAACGCGGGATTGAACCCGGTACCCATAGCCGTTTGAAAATCGTGATTCGTAAAAAGAACTGCGACGCTGATTCGATCAAAATAACCGGTGATCACGAGGATCATAAGGATAAGGGCAATAAACCACCGCCGCATCCCCGCTTTCCGGGCCGGTATCGCAGCCGCTAAACCTGCGTCTTGATCTCCCCGAACGACAGCCACGTATTCTTCTTGCCCCATGTTTTAACTTCCCCCGACAATGGCCCCCGCGCAGAAGAATGCGAGCAACACGCTGCCGAAATGGTAAATCGCCAATTCGTTAAAGTAAACGTGAAATATCACAAGTACCAGAGTTTCCGCGTGACCGAGGCGCCGGGGTCGCTATTCGGCGTGGAGCCATCCGGGAAGTCGGCGCCGTTTAAGCGGTTGAGGGAAACGAGAGGCCGGCCGGCACGCTGCCGTCAGTGAACCGGATCAGAGGTGCTTAGCAACACTACGCCGAAAGGCCTCAATGTGGGTCCGCATCGCTGATTCGGCTGCATCGGCATCGCGGCGGCGCACGGCATCAAGGATCACCCCGTGCTGATCCTGGAACGAATCATGATGGTCTGGCGTCGTAAACGAGATGAACCAGAAGCGCAGCGAGCGTTCGTTCAAGGTACGTAATATCTTCGCAAGCTCGTCGTTCCGCGCAGCGCTCGCGAGGACATGATGAAAATTGCCATCCAGCAGCATCATTTCGCGAATGCTACGGCTCGCGATCGCCTTCCGAGCATTTGCGAAGATATCTTCGAGTTGTTTAATGTGGCGGTCTTCCGCCCGTTCGGCAGCGAGACGCGCGCAATAAGTCTCGTTGATCAGCCGGACTTCGACCATCTGCATGACATCGTGCAAGCTCACAGGCTTGACGATCACGCCCTTACGAGGAATCACCTCGACCATATCCTCGAGCATGAGCCGGTCGAGGGCTTGATGGACGGGGGTACGACCTAGACCGATGAGAGAAGCGACCTGGATTTCGTTAATGCTTTCTCCCGGACGAAAGGCACACGTCATGATCCGACGTTTGATCGCCTCATAAGCGGTATCACGGAGGGATTGGCGAGCGGGGTTCTTCACGCCGTTCGCTCTCGGTCGCCGAGAGCCGAAAGCAGCCAGATCGGAACGCGGCTTCATGTGACTCAGACCTTTGACGTCTCAAAAACGGACGAATGGAATATCTCTTCGGGCATCAACTCCCGAGCGGCGAGCCCCTGCTCAAAGGAGTAGCGCGCGAGTGTTTTGATCTCATGCGCACACTCTGCAACACCGTAGCGCCAGTAGTCATCGCCCATCAATTGCATCGCATCCTGGATATTAACCTCCGGCCACGGCAAGGTGACCCGCGTTGCCGACATTTCCTTCATTGTATCTATTGCAATTTTTTTTGCCTGGCAAAAAGCCTTATAGAGAGTTCCAGGCAACCATGGATATCGGGCGACAAGCTCCTTCTTGATGCCGACGACATGCATAATCGGAAAAATCCGCGTTCGTCGATAGTAGGTGCTCTCGGCTTCGCGATAATTCGGAAACAGCAAGCCAATATTCGGCTCGCCTTTAACGTAGCATGACAACTCACGCGCGCTGAATACAGCGTCGAGAGAACCTTCGACCAACATCTTATTCAGCGTCTGATCGGCCCCGATCGGTGCGAGTTCAACTCCCCCCTTGAGTTGCAGAGGCGTCCGTTCGTCCCGTCCCGGTTCCTCCTGGCCACCCGTCCGCCAGCGAATGTCGGATGGGTCGATGCCATATTCTTCTTTGAAGATACCCCGCATCCAAACGTTGGCGGTTTGTTGGTACTCCGGTAAGCCGACGAGTTTTCCCTTCAGGTCGGCAGGGGTCCGGATGCCTCGATCCGTTCGAATGAAAATGGCGGAGTGTCGGAACTTGCGTGAGACAAAGGCAGGGATCGCTATATAGGGGCAAAGCCCCCGCGATGTAGTCATCAAATAACTATTGAACGATAGCTCCGCGACGTCGAATTCGTGATATCGGAAAGCACGAAAGAAAAGCTCCTCCGGATCTATGGGCAAGTAAGTTACCTCACAGCCATCAACCGGCACGCGACCATCCATGATCGGTCGCGTACGATCATATAAGCCGCAGGCGATCGTGATCGGAACCAATTTGCTCATTTCATTACTCCATCGCCAGACGCACTATGTACTCAGCTCGGGAAGTTGCAACCCGTGTCTCGGAACTGCCGGCGACACCGGGAGTTTTGAGGCGCCGAGTGGGATGGCGGCGGGTTTCACATCGTCAGAAAACCCGGACGTCATGGCCACCGATAATCCGAGCCAATGCCCAGACTGTCACAGCAGAACACTCAACGCTCCGTCGAACACCATTGTCTGATCAAGCCGAACGAGGCGCCGAGCCAAACGCCAGGTCGTCTCGACTTTGCGGAGCACATCGAAACGTTCACCGACGTAAAAACTACCTTCCGGAAGGTGGGGCCGTCCGCGATAGGTGACGAAGGCGGATATGACGTGGCATTCGTCCGACCGGTCGCCGTCGAAGACCTGGATGTTGGAAACCAAATGACGCGCGAAAGATGGAGGATTCTCGGCCCGGGTCAGCCGTGGATTGGAAATTTGCGCGATCCGCGACGTCAACTCGGAATGTGAATCATCGATGATGGCATAGTCGACCTGACTCGCGCTCGCATCACGTATCACCCTTGCGGTCACGGTGTAACGCGCGTCCTCGGTGAAAAGCTCGAGCCACGCAGCGTATTCGCGATGATCGAGCAAGCTCGCCTCGTGATACATAAATTGCTGAATTTCATAATACACGGCGATCGGAGCAGCCGATTTCATACGATCGGCGACAAGCGTCGATGAGGTTTTCAAAAGCTCAGTCATCCTCTCGATCCGTCAATTGGTCGCCATCATCTGGTCCCATCGGCGCATGAATTCGAGCTGAGCGACTTCACTCTCGGGAGGTCTAAAGGCGCGACCTGGGCCCTTATGATCGCTGACCGGCGTCCTCATATAGGGAAGCGCGGTGTGGAAGCTGTAAGGGTATTGCATGGCAATCGCGTTGTTGCTCGCTTGCGTCGCCGATGCCCAAAGCTCCATGTCGTCCTGCTCGAACACGCCGGCGGCACCGAAGTTGCGGAAGCCTTTCTTTAGCACATCAGCCTTGTACTCAGCTGACGCTTCGCGCTCGGCGAGCACCCAGCTCAGGACTTCCATCTCGGTAGCGCTGATCGGCCGCCACTGCCGCACAATAACGGCTTTTTGCGCTGGCCCGACTTGGGTCTCGATGAACGAGAGATTGGGAAAAATCGTACCAACGATCACCCGCAGATGGTGAAGGATGTCCTTCTGATCGGACTTCAGCGTATCGGCGTAGTGAGCTTCGAGTGCCTGCGGATGAGTTTGATACGCGTCAGCGGGCAACCCGGGCGCCAGATAGGTCAATGTACAGCCGTGCCCGTAATCGGTAACGATCTGAAAGCTGTCTTCACCCGCAGTTGCAAAACCCGCGCGAGCGGCGCGTACGGGATCAAGCGTAAGTGGCCCGACATGTGTCGTCAGAATGTGCTGGCTATCCCCGACGAAGTTGAGCGAGCCGATTTTCCAGTTCGCCTTTGCACGCCAGCGGTGGGGGGGTGCGAGTACCTCCATCGATTGTGGGGTACGGGCAAAAAACGGCTCCAGATACCAAGCGAACTCGCCCAAGTACTCGGCGAGCGGCACGACCTCGGCATCCCAGCAGCCGAAGATCAGTCCCTTAAACGTCTCCAATCGAGGAACGCGAGGAAGCCCAAGCGACCTAAAATCCGTCTCCTTTGGGAAATGGTGATCGAAAGTCGTCGTGACCAATTCACCGTTACGCTTATAAGTCCAGCCGTGATAGGGACAAACGAGATGGCGCACGTTTCCTGATTCGGCGCGGCACAGCTTTGCACCACGATGGCGACAGCTATTCAAAACCGCATTAATGTGGCCGTCATCGTCGCGAATGACGACGACCGGTACATTACCTAGCGACCGCGACACATAGTCGCCGCGCGCCGGGATTTCGCTTTCATGCGCAAGGTATATCCACGTCCGATTGAAGATTCGCTCCTGTTCGCGACGAAAAACTTCATCGTCAACAAAGATCTCTCGGCTCACAAGTCCTTGCTCCACGTCGACCCATTTTGGGCGCATTGACATGGATGATGGGTTCGGCATCGGCGATCTCTTAGTGAAATATCACTGACTTTTTATAAGTCTAAGCCATGTCCCGGACTGTTGCAACCCGCTTACAACTGAACGAGTCGGCGGAGGGAATCGGAGCCAAATCTTGTGCAAGCCACAATCGACCGCTAGAAAGGGCCTCGCCGATCATATCGGGGACGGTCCTGATACGAATGGCATGAATCGGAGTTGTCCACTCCACGCCAAATTGCGCTATGGGCCTGTAATAGAATGAGACAGCAAGCCAATTTGAAACTTCCTATTGCCCCATCGCGACGCGGCCGCAAGCCGGTGAAGGCAAAGCATCGGCCCGTACAATCGCTTCGCGACACGGCGTATGAAGCGATCAAACACCGGATCATCACGCTTGCCTTCAAGCCCGGTGAATACGTGAACGAGCTACAGCTTTCGGAGATGCTCGGCATTGGCCGAACGCCGGTTCACCAAGCGATCGATAGGCTAATGCTCGAAGGGCAGGTCGAGATCATTCCTCGCAAAGGGATTATCGTAAAGCCCCTGAGCCTCAGCGAAATACTCGAGATCACCGAGATAAGACTCCTAAACGAAGGCTATTGCTTACGCCGTGTCGTGGACCGAGCGAGCGATGCCGATATCGCCGCGCTCGGAGAGATCTTGAAGGAGGCGAGAGCCTTTGCGAAGAAGCGCGACGTTGAGCAAATGATGCTCCTTGATCGGGAATTCCATCTTCAGCTCGCACGCCTCCAAGGCAATGTGGTCTTGGAAGATTTGCTCCGAAATCTGATCGAACGTTCATTACGTTTCTGGTTCATTTCGCTTAACGCGCCGCAGCATTTCGAGAGCGTGCAAGACGAACACGATTCAATTCTCGCGGCGCTGAAGAAGCGCGACGCGTCGGGCGCCGAACGCGCTATGAGAAAACATATAGAATCGTTTCGGACGACACTCATACAGTATCTTCAACATGGATGAAGCCTTCTTCATCAGCTGAGATTAAGTTCCGACCGGAATAGGCGCCAGAGATCCGCATAGGCCTCGTTGAAACCAGGCTCGAGATAAATTTCGAACACATTACGCGGCCGCGTGAGCGGTACGTCATAGATTGTTTTCACCCGTCCGGGACGATTGGTCATGATGATTACTTGGTCCGAAAGCGTAATTGCTTCGACTAAGTCGTGTGTGATGAAAAGCATCGTGTTTTGCTTCTGGTTCCATAGTTCCAGAAGCTTATGATGCAATGTCATTCGCGTCTGCGCATCCAGAGCGCCGAACGGCTCGTCTAACAAGACAACCGACGGTTCGTAAATCAACGTTCGAACGATCGATACACGCTTCTGCATGCCCCCGGAGAGCTGCGACGGATAGGAGTTCTCAAACCCGTCGAGACCAACCAGCTGCAACCAATGCATCGCCCGTTCGCGGCGTTCTTTCTTCGATACTCCCCGAACGGCGAGTGGAAATTCCACATTGCCGAGCGCCGTAAGCCAAGGAAAGAGGTTGCTGTCCTGAGTCACGAAGCCAACCTCTGTATTCAAACCTGCGACCGCCCTGCCCTCGCAAAAGACGTCGCCTTTGGACGGGTTGACCAAGCCCGCCGCAAGCCGAAGCAACGTCGTTTTGCCGCAGCCGGATGGACCGACGACCGTGGTTACCTGCTTCGCACGAACGTCGAAGCTGACGTTGTCAATGGCGAGCACGTCTCGATCTTCGGCCGCAAAGGCTAACCGCACGTTGCAGAAGCTAAGTGCGGCCTGTGGTGCCTGTGCTGTGCGGTGCTCGCGGTCTACAAGAGGCGTGTCAACGCCATAGTCCGACATTACAAGCTCCCTCCGAGCACGCCGCTATGACAGTCATCAGTCATTCGCGTCTCAAGCGCAAAAAGATCGATCACGAAGCGACGAACTTGTTTGTCCACATGACGCCTTCGTCGGCAGACGGGTGCGAGTTGATCATTTTGGTGGACACGGCAACCTTGACATTGTTATCCCACATCGCCTGCGTCATACGCGCGTCGGGAGGATAGGCGTTTTTGTCTCGTTCTAGCGCTTTGGCAATCGCCTTGGGATCGATGCTCGCGTTTTCCTTTTTGAGCATATCGATGGCAGAGCCGATGTCGGTATGAAAGAGATTGTTGGCTTGACCGATCGTATGCACAATACGCCTGACCGCCTCTGGCTGTTTCTCCGCAAAATCCGGTGCAACTGCGAGCAATGTGTAGGGAAACTCTCCAAACAGCGGCAGTTCCGCGCAATTGATGAAGAGTTGGCCAAATCCCTCGATCTCAATTTGGTCGGCTTCAGGTGAATCACCGATCGTGATGTCAACCTGATTGGTCCGCAGTGCGGCCATTCGTGATGGGCCAAAGCCAACCGCGAGGATTTTCATATCGGAGTCTGGATCGAGACCGATATTGCGGGCGAGGTAGCGTGTATATTGTGCGGGACCGCCGCCGATCGTCGATGCGCCGATGCGCGCCCCTTTGAAAGCGCGGATCTTGTCTTGTACCGGGCTCGACGGCGAAATGCCGACCTTTTCCATCCAGTCTTTGCGCGCAGTGAACTGCGCCACCAGCGCCCCGGTGAACGCTCCGACGGCAAGCGTCTTAATCCCTTTGTCCCAGGTGATGATCGGATCGGTCGATGCCACACCGATGAAATCAACTTCGTGGTTTGTGAGGGCGGCAATCGCAAGCGGCCCTCCCTGAAGTTGCTTGAGATCGACATGTAGGCGATTTTTTTCCCAGAGCCCCGCGCGATTAGCGAGATAAATTCCCGCGAAAGAAAGGCCCGGCGCCGCATAAGCTCCACGCACCGTGATGGTTTCGCTGGTTTGCGCCCGCGCATCGCGGCGCAGTACCGTTGCCATCGACAAGCCTAAGGCCGTCGTTGTGCCGACCCCTTTCAGGAACGTGCGACGCTGCATCATGTTGTTACCCCCGTTTGCAATGATTGTTACGTCACGCGACTTTGATTCGTACGCTGCTTGCGAGCGCTGCAATGCTAAAGCTGGACCGTCTGTCCTCCCGCCGCCTTGCGCCACTGGATGAGATACTGCTCGATCCAATTGAGAACGGAGCTGGTAATGAAGACCATGACGACGAGAATGATGATGCCCGCGAAGAGCGCCGGCGCGTCATAGGTTTGCGATGCATAAAGAATGAAAAAACCCAACCCCTCGTTTGATCCGATGTACTCGCCGATCACGGCGCCAATCACGGCATAAGGAACAGCAGTCTTCAGACCCAGAAAGATCTGATGAGCGGCACCGGGCAAAATGACGCGCACGACGGTATGAGGCCAGGATGCCCCCATAAGTCGCGCCAAACGAACCAGCTCTTCATTGCCCGAGGTCAGGCCGGAATAGGTGTTGAAGAAAACGAGGAAAAAGGTGGAGAGGAAGACCACCGCGACTTTCGAGGCAATCCCGAGGCCCAGCCAAACGATGAATACGGGCGCGAGGGCGATTTTCGGGATGCTGTACAGCCCCATGATATAGGGCTGCAGCGCTTGGGATAGGAATGCCGATCGGCCGAGAATGAAACCCGTCACGAGGCCGATCAGCGCCCCCAATGTGTAGCCAATCGCGATCTCCACAAGCGTGACACGAATGTGTCGGTAAATCTCTCCCGACGAAAATAGGGAATAGAGCTTAACCGCGACGAGGCTCGGCCGACTGAAATAGGGCAGCGCTTCGTCGGACACACCGAATTGCCATGCCGCCAGCAGCGCGATCAGAATACCTAATTGCGTCGCCAACAGCGCAAACCGCCGCGAGCGGCTTCGTTTCCGAGGCTTTGCAACACTCTCATCTGCACGCTTCAGTTCCGCCACAGCCATGTTGCCCACCCGACTCCCTAAACATTGTGTGCTATGTCGCGCTTATTCAAACGACGCAATTGTTATGCCATCGCGCTGCGCGTGCAGAGAGCGACACCGAGTCACTTCAGCCAAACGCCGCGGTCTCAACCGACGCGGCGGCCATAAAGCGCATCCTGCTCTTGCTTAATTTCGTACACTGTCAGCCGAAATCCTGGGCAGTTCACGCCCTTGCCGTCCGACAGCTTGAAGGTGAAGATATGAAGCGGACATCGCAGCATCGTGTCGTTGGCGATGAGCTCCGCGTTCATCAACGTTGCCTGCATATGAGGGCAAGCCCGCTGGACGCCGCGAAAGCCGCTTTGCGTGCGAAAAACGATGATACCCTCGCTATCGAGCGTCGAACGTGCCGGAAATTTTGACGTCTCCGGATGAATTCCCGCCAAAAGTTGCCAAGCTTGCTCAGCCATTCGAACTCATTTTCAGTGTGATCGCCCACATCGTCATTGCACGTCAGGCGACCGCTTCTTGGGGACCGGACATGTGACGACGAGCCGTTGACGCCTCTCCGGCGATTTCGCGCAGCCGCGCGAGTGCAAATGGCCGCTCAAGCCGGATGAGCAAAAGACCGATTTGCATGGTGAAGCGCTTGTCCATGAAGCAATCGTAAACGGAGAGCAGCGCGTCCCTCAGTGGGATCGCTTGTTCATGGCGTACGCGATGGAACACTTCTTGGAGCTCGATCGCCTTTTCGATGTCGAGCCGCTCCCCCGAGCCGAGCTCCCAGTCGATCTTCCCGAGCGCCGTTGCGAGAGCATTCAAAAAGGATAACTGGAGCCCCGTAAGGCGGCTCGCCGCCGCGGGAATATGATCCTCCGCGATCTGCAGGAACCAGTTGCTTTCGTCTTGCGCTCGGTTGAGATCGACTTCGATGCGGCGTCCATTCTTGAACGTCGCGACCGGCGTTATCTGCTTTTCCGCCTTGCGCGATTTCTGGTAGCAATCGTGCAACTCGAACTCACCCGCATCGACTCGGAAAACGGTGATGTCCGCCGGCATTCCCGGCTTGAGAGTCCCCGCCCGATCGGAGAGCGACAGAGCCTTCGCCGGATTGCACGTTACGCGCTCGATTACCTGCTGAAGCGTCATGCCGAGGCGAATCATCACGTTCATGACGTTCGCCAGAGATTTGACCGGACGCACGACGTTGAACTGCTGCAGGTCGGAGCTGATCGTTTCGGGAACGAGCCCTTGGGCCCAGCCTTTCTCGGCAATGTCCCAGGAGAAATTGTATCCGCCGAAGCCCAGATCGAAGATCACGCCACGTTTCTGAGCATCCCAAACGACGGGAAGCACCTTGCCGTCTTCGCCGACGACTTGACCCAGGTTTCCATGGTAAAGGTGGGTGATCATGTCACCCTTCTCGGCGATCTTGAACGCTTCATAGGCGAGCAGATGCTCCGGGTTCTGCATCTGGAACTCGCCGATATGCATGTAGAGCGGCAAACCCAGGATATTGGCGAGCCCCTTCGTTATCTGAAGGGTACCGGGGCCGTAGTCACCGATCGCGTTGCATTTGAGATAGCGCAACACATCGCGATTGACTTTCGCGAAATCGACCCACCGGGTAATCGGCACTTCGCCGAGGCTGCGAACGTCACCCTCGATATAGTTTAGCCCGAGCAGTCCCATTGGCCGGATAAAAGGCCCCGCGTAAAGGCTCGTCTCCAAGCCCGTCATCAAAACCAGAAATTCATCGATCGTGCCGATGCCAGGACCGCCAGCCTCGACGAAGGTTGTAACCCCTTGATAGACGCCGAGACTATCGGGATCAGCGAATCCCAAGGTCCCATAGGTGTGGACGTGAAGATCGATCCAACCGGGGCTCAAGTAATGGCCGGAAAAATCAAGGACAGGGGTCTCGGAATCGTCCTTGGCCGGACCGATCGACTCGATTTTACCTTCGCTGACAATGACATCGGTAATGCGATCGATCCCTTGCGATGGGTCGATAACGTGGGCGCCCCGTAAAATCGACCGCTCGCTCATTGTGTTTACCTCTTAACATGCCTCATTATCATGTGACAGTGAAACATCACAACCCCGATATGTCAACGCTGTTGCAAAGATGCGGGATCAGGCTCCGGGGAGCGCAGATGCCGTCAAACCGACAACATGGCGATCATCGTACGCTGGCTGCGGCGGGCGCCGCGGGGAAATAGGAATTCGAGATAGATCAGGCAGTGCGATCTTCATTGCGTTGCGCGTCGAGTGTCATCTCCTCGGCCCGGCGCAGGCCCGCGATCATCGAAGAGCGCAACAGGAATTGCCGCGCCCGGACGGGATCGGCGGCAATCTCGGTAAGTGTGTCAAGATTCTTGCGGCGCACGTCCGGATCGCGCTCTTCGAGCTGGCGCTTGTTCGCGATAGTCTGCTCTTGCACGAACTCGATGGCAAAGGTCCGCCGCTGCAAGTCGTAGAGGTCGAGGGCGCGATCCGACGTCCCATCCCGTACAACCGGGATCAGTTTCTTCGCCAAATTCACCGCATCTTGCAGCCCGCCATTGAGGCCCATGCCGCCGATCGGGTTGTTCACATGCGCCGCATCGCCCGCGAGGAGCACGCGCCCTTGGCGAAACGATGCCGCGACGCGTTGATGCGTAACATAAAGATTGCGGTGAACAATCTCGTAGGGCTTGGTGGCAGGAAAGAATTTCTGCAAACGGGCTTGAACGGCCTCATCCGTCATAACCTCTTCGTCCGACAGCTCTTGCTTCACCGGATAGACCGTGCGCCACAGCCCCGGCGGACCATCGGCGGACACTTTGAAGCAATTGCACCACTCGTCGGGATCCGCGAAATAGCTCCGCGGACTGTAACCGAGCTGCGCCTCGAAATCGAAAGGCGTCGTCAAAACGATGAAACGTTCCGGCCAGGTGAACCCTTCAAAGGCGATGCCGCATTGCTTACGCACGGTACTGCGCCCGCCATCGGCGCCGATGAGATAAGCGCCGCGATGTGATTGCGCGCCCTTCGGCCCTTGCGTCGTGATCGTCACACCCGACTCGGTCTGCAACACCTCGTCGACCCGGTGTCCAAAAAGGACCTCGACATTGGGCAAGGTCCGCAGCCGCTCGAGAATCAGCTGCGCCGTCTTGAATTGCTCGCACTGGACAACATAAGGGTAGCGGGTATCCTGCGCGAGAAGAGCATGGTCGAACTCAGCGATTTTGCGGCCGCTCGGCCGATCCCAAAATTGCACGATCGGGGCAACGAGGCCGACCCGCGCCATATCATCGACGAGATCAACTTCGGCCAACACCTCCAACGTACCGGAATGCGTCGTCGCCGCACGTGGATCTGCCTGAGGCTGGCTGTTCTCCTCGAAGAGGCGAACCGAGAGACCGGCGACGCCCAGAATTAAAGCACTCAGCAGCCCCACCGGACCGCCCCCCGCGACCAAAATACGGCGATCATCCATTTTCATACCGACGTTCAACCTTCTTGATGCACTTCGCCGCGCTCGAGAGATTTCCCGCGTTCGATCGACCTGGAACACAGCCGGCAACATCGATGGAGCGGGTGAACAGCATTCACGGCTCGCGATAAAACGCCTCGAGCAGTGCCGTGCCCGTCGCCAGCCAAACCGAACCGGCATTGAGAATCGTCGTGAGAACCCTTTCGAGACCGCGGATCCGATGAGGATAGCCGAGAATCCAGGGCGTCACGGAAAGCGACAGAATGCGCGGTCCATGCTCTTGTGCTTCTCGCTCCAAGCATCGAAACGCGCCGATGACTTGTTGCTCGTAGTCTTCGATTGTCAGATCGTGTTGCACGAGAATGTTGCGGTCGGACCATTCATGGGTCAGCGGCAAGCTGCACAGCGACCCTTTCGGCGTGCTCACCTCATACGGAAGGTCGTCGTTTATCCAATCGCCGACATAGCGAATGCCGGCTTCGGCGAGCAATTCGAACGTGTTGAGCGACTGCGAGTTTGCCGGCGATTGCCATCCACGAATCTCTTGTCCCGTAGCGCGCCGCAAAACGGTCACGGCTTCGTCGATCAATGCGGCTTCGGCGTCGCGCGCAAGCCCGCCATGATGCAGGCATCCCATATTGACGCCGTGCGCCATGATTTCCCAATTTCGCTTGAGCAACTCATCCAGAATGAAGGGATAACGCTTTGCGATGTCGGCATTGACGGCCGCGGTCGCGGTCAAGCCAAGCCGATCGAGCACGCGCGCGA
>CAYMNX010000242.1:0-2302 GCA_964391905.1 uncultured Rhizobiaceae bacterium | reverse complement strand
CGGCCGTCACGGTCGCGGATGGCACGCTGAGCCGGAACGAGATCAGGATCGGCTCAGTCGCCTCGACCATCGTCGGCGCAAGCGCGGTCACGGTCGAGGATTATCTCGCAATCAGCACGGATGGCAGCATTGGCCTCGATGCGGGCAAATACCGAGAACAAATCGGCCTTTTCGACGGAATTATCGATCCGGCCGGGACAGACGGGGCCTTAGGCGCCGAGCGCGCGAAATTCTATCAAGACTTCCTGGTCAATTTCGTGGAAGGTCTCGATTCGTGGGCCGGCTTGGGTTTTGACGACGCCTACTACCGTCTCACCAATGCCGGTGATGCCAATATGAGCGGCATCACCCATTTGCAGCCGGGCGTCTTCCACTTCCAGCCCGGCCTCGAGCTCGACAATCCGTCGACGGCGATCAATGGCGGCAATATCACGGTGGCGAGCAATTGGAATCTCGGGGCGGGCGCCGCCTTCGATATCAATGGTCAGCCATTGACCCAACGCCCGTTCCAGGCCGGCCCCGGTGGCGATGCTGTCGAGTTCATTTACCGCCTCGGCATTGAGCCAGGAAATTTAACCCTGCGCGCCGTGGGAAATGTCGAATTTAGCGCCTCGATCACGGACGGCTTTTTCCAATTCGCGAAGGGGGCGAATTACGATCCCAACTCCGGTTACACGACGACCACGGGCACGGCGGCTGGTGCGCTTTTGAATTTGAATCCCGGCGCCGCGAACGGGCTGAGCCCCACGGGCTCGATCGCGCAGCTCGGCGCCACGCCTTTCCCAACCGGGCTCAACATCGTGAACAGCTTGACCGGCGACTATATTGGCGGCGTCGCGGCGCCGGGATCGTGGTCCTATCGCATCACTGCGGGCGCCGATTTAGCGAGCGCCAATCCCAACGCGGTCGGCACGCTTGCGACCTACGGAGATGCGGCGCCCGGTCCTCTTGCCGGAAGCGGCAATGTGCTCGTCAAAGGCCAAAGCGTTCTGCGCACCGGCACGGGATCGATCACGGTCAATGCGGCGCGCAATGTCGAATTCACAGACCCGACCGCTCCGGGCGCGATCTACACTGCCGGCATCAACCGTCCGATCATCGGTAAGGCCCCGTCCGCCACGGCGAGCTTCCCGGAAGAGGGTGGTGATATCGCCATTAACGCGGGCCAGGACATCATCGGCTATGAAGGGGGCCAGCTCCCCAATGTCCCCTTCGTCCAGTTTTACGCGCCATGGCTGAACTCGATCACGGGCGCGGGCACCGGCAATACCGCCGCTCCGACCGCCTGGTGGATCGAATTCAACAATTTCGCCCAAGGCGTCTTGAGCGCCGGCGGCGATATCAACATCGATGCGGGGCGCGACCTCGATAATTTCTCGGTATCGCTGCCAACGACCGGCCAGGTGATCGCCGGATCGACCCCATCCAAGGCGCCTGTCACTCAGCTCTACGGCAGCGGCAACCTCTCTGTGCGGGTCGGCCGCAATCTGGAAGGCAGCTTGTTCTACGAAGGCTCGGGCGAGGGCACTATCACCGTGCGCGGCCAAGTCGCCACCGGTGTGGTCGAGAAGTCGAGCACCAGCCCGACGGCGGCCATCGGCACGATCCTGGCGGTCGATACGGGACAGCTCGCGCTGACGGCGACGGGCTCGATCGTCCTGGCGACGATCATCAATCCGGCCGAGCTTCATCCGCAGGCCTCGAGCCA
Organism: uncultured Rhizobiaceae bacterium; assembly: GCA_964391905.1. Classification (GTDB taxonomy): domain Bacteria; phylum Pseudomonadota; class Alphaproteobacteria; order ATCC43930; family CGMCC-115725; genus CAIKMD01. The sequence goes on along the minus strand of CAYMNX010000242.1, from coordinate 594 downwards.
AAACGGCATCAGCTATTTCATGGACACTTACGGTCCCGATAGCAGCGTGAGCGTCAGCTCGATCGCTGGCGATATCGCCGTGGCCGGCATGCCGGCGCTCAACGTCTATGGTTTTGGCAGTTCTGGAGGGGGCATCTCTCTCAGCGATTTCTATCCCACCAATTTCGAGCTCGCGGCCTTCAACGGCAGCATCACGCTGCCGGCCAAGGGCTTCTCCCTCGTCAATTCGGATACGGGCAGCTTCAATCTTCTCGCCGGCAAGTCGCTGATTCTGCCGGACACGACCACTGCCGAAATTTCGGCGGGCGCCGCCTTGATCGACACCAAATTCGATCCCTTCAACCCGGCCAATGGCTTCGACAATCCCTTCAGCAGCCCGATCCTCGCCCATGAAGACGATTGGACGGACGATCAGATCGCCCATCTTTACGCGGAAACCGGCGATATCGAAGGCGGTCTCGGGGTCGTCGAGATCAACCGGCCGACGGCAATCCATGCCGGCCATGACATTGTCGATCTCGCGGTAACGGTTCAAAACATCCGGCCGAGCGACGTCAGCAGCATCATCGCGGGGCATGATATCTACTACACCGG
>CAYMNX010000241.1:0-1752 GCA_964391905.1 uncultured Rhizobiaceae bacterium | reverse complement strand
GCGCGGGCCGAGCGCGACGCAGGCAACGCGGCGATCCCCGCGTTGACGGCGGAGGTCGAAAGCGCATCCCACGCGCTCGACACGCCGGCGGCGCGCCTCATCGCGGACGGCGCGGAGCGGCTGCTGCGGCTCGATGAGGTCGAGGAATTGCTGGCATCGAGAGCATTCATCGTCGATGCGTGCCGTCATGTCGTGCGCGACGAGAGCAAGTCAATCTCGCTCACACGACGTCCGGTATTGTTTGCGCTTGCCCGCGCGCTCGCCGAGGCGTGGCCCGGCGACGTGCCGCGCGACACGCTCGTCGCGCGGTCCTTCCGCGCCAAGCGCGCCGATGATTCGCATCGCGCGCGGTTGCGGGTCGAGATCGGAAGACTTCGCGCGATGCTGCGGACGCTCGCCGAGATCCGCGCGACCAAGCGGGGCTTTGCACTGGCGCCGCGACGCGCGGGCGCGGTCGTCGTGCTGGCGCGGCCCGTCGAAGAAGAGCATGCGGCGGTGCTCGCCTTTCTCGCCGACGGTGAATCCTGGTCGAGCTCGGCCCTGGCGCTGGCGCTCGGCGCGAGCCAGCGCACCGTGCAGCGCGCGCTCGACGCGCTGGCGGCCGACGGTAAGGTCGAAGCTTTTGGGCGCGGGCGGGCGCGGCGCTGGATGACCCCGCCGGTGCCGGGATTCACGACGACCTTGTTACCCCCGCGCCGCTGCCAAGCGATTATTGATGGTGCCAATTCTCGTCGGCGCGGCAGTGCTCGCTCCGCCGGAACACGCACCAGGAGAGAATCATGAAGCGATCAGCCGCCAAAATTCTGCGTGAATATGGACCCTTCCCAGGTGCCGATCGTGTGAACGGCGTCACTTTTGACGGCCAACATGTCTGGTTCGCATCCGGCGGCAAGCTAAACGCCGTCGATCCAGCGAATGGGAAGGCGGTACGCGCGATCGATGTTGCCGCACATGCGGGAACAGCCTTCGACGGGCAGCATCTCTATCAAATCGCCGAGGATCGCATCCAGAAGATCGATCCGAAAACGGGGCGCGTGCTCGCCACGATTCCCGCGCCGGGCGGCGGCGGTGATTCGGGGCTCGCCTGGGCCGAAGGGACGCTCTGGGTCGGCGTCTATCGCGAGCGGAAGATCCATCAGGTCGATCCGGAAACCGGCGCGATACTTCGCACCATCCCGACCAAACGCTTCGTCACGGGCGTCACCTGGGTCGATAGCGAGCTCTGGCACGCCACCTGGGAAGGCGATGAGAGCAATTTGACGCGTGTCGATCCGCGAACCGGCGAGGTCCTCGAAACACTCGAGATGCCGCCCGGCATCGGCGTGTCAGGATTGGAATCCGATGGTCGCGATCAATTCTTCTGCGGCGGCGGCGACAGCGGCAAGGTGCGCGCCATCCGCCGGCCGAAGTGAGGTTCCGCCGTTCGTAGCGGCGGCTTCGGCACCATCGCGATAATCGAAAGGCGCACTCGGCAAAGAACTTGTCGCTTGCCTATCGATTTCGGGTCGACAGCTCTCAGCGCAGCGGCATCGCTCGCCGGAAACTTTGCGCTTGACCCCCACCGACACTCGTGGTTTGTTATTGTGAACAAAAGAGGAACAATCCTCCGGATTGAGGCAGAACATTGGGTCGAACGACGATGTCGAGGCGCTTCACGCAAGCGGCGCTCATGGTGCTGGTGGCCGCAGTGGTTGCCGGATGTGCGCTCAAGCAAGCCAGCAACGACCAGCAAGCCAACCCCGATCGGGTCGA
>CAYMNX010000240.1:0-9968 GCA_964391905.1 uncultured Rhizobiaceae bacterium | reverse complement strand
AACACGCGATGGAAAGAGTTGCTGGGCAGCATGTCGCTGAGGAACGAGGTGCACTTTTTGTGCCGCAGCAGCGATTTGGGCGACATCACAATCAACGGCTTGCGGAAGGGACGATGCATCTGCCGCCGCAGGACATGGAAGTAGTTGGCCGGGGTGGTCGCGTTCACGACCTGCATGTTGTCCTCGGCGCAGAGCTGCAGGTAACGCTCGAGCCGGGCGGAGGAATGCTCCGGCCCCTGGCCCTCATAGCCATGGGGCAGCAGCAGCACGAGGCCACTCATGCGCAGCCACTTGGCTTCGCCGGAGCTGTGGATCTGATCGATGATGACCTGCGCGCCATTGGCGAAATCGCCGAACTGCGCTTCCCACAAGACGAGGGCATGCGGATCGGCGAGGCTGTAGCCATATTCGAAGCCGAGGACGCCGGCTTCGGAGAGCGGACTGTCGATCACCTCGAATGCCGCTTGCCCCTCGCGAACATGGCTCAGCGGCACGTATTTGTCCTCGTTCTCCTGATCGACCAGCACGGCATGGCGCTGCGAGAAGGTGCCACGGCCCGAATCCTGACCCGAGAGCCGGACCGGGATGCCTTCGGCGCAGAGCGTGCCGAAAGCCAAGGCCTCGGCGGTCGCCCAATCGACGCCATCGCCCGTCTCGATCGCGCGGCGCTTAGCTTCCAATTGGCGCTCGATCTTACGGTTGAGATGGAAGCCTTCCGGCACCTTCGTGAGCGCGGCACCGACCTCTTTCAAAGCTTCGAGCGAGACCGCGGTCTGGCCGCGGCGATCATCGCCCGAAGCCGCCTGCAAGCCGGTCCAGGCGCCTTCGAGCCAATCGGCCTTGTTGGGGCGATAGCTCTTCGCAGCCTCGAACTCGGTGTCGAGATGCGCCGTGAAATCCTGCGCCATCTGATCGACTTCGGCTTGCGTGACGACGCCTTCGGAGATGAGGCGCTTCGCATAGAGCTCGCGGGTCGACGGATGGTTCGCGATCGCGCGATACATCAGCGGCTGGGTGAAGGACGGCTCGTCGCCCTCGTTATGGCCGTGGCGGCGATAGCAGAACATGTCGATCACCACGTCTTTCTTAAAGCGGTGGCGGAACTCGGTCGCGATGCGCGCGACATGCACCACCGCTTCCGGATCATCGCCGTTGACGTGGAAGATCGGCGCCTGAATCTCCTTCGCGACCTCGGTGCAATAGGGACCGGTGCGCGCGTAAGCGGGGCTGGTGGTGAAGCCGATCTGGTTGTTGACGACGACATGAATCGTGCCGCCGGTGCGGTAGCCTTTGAGCTCGGACAGATCGAGCGATTCGGCGACGAGCCCCTGGCCGGCAAAGGCTGCATCGCCATGCATCAAAAGCCCGACGACCTGGTCGCGCTCGGTATCGCCGCGCTGGCGCTGCTTCGCGCGCACCTTGCCGAGCACGACGGGGTTCACCGCCTCGAGATGCGACGGGTTCGCCTGCAGCGAGAGATGGACGAGATTGCCGTCGAAGCTGCGATCGGACGAGGTCCCGAGATGGTATTTGACGTCGCCTGAGCCTTGCACGTCCTCGGGATTGGCGGGATTGCCCTGAAATTCCGAGAACACGGCAGCGAAGGGCTTGCCCATCATGTTGGTCAGCACGTTCAAGCGGCCGCGATGCGGCATGCCGATGACGAGCTCTTTCATGCCGAGCTGGCCGCCGCGCTTGATCACCTGCTCGAGCGCCGGGATCAGCGCCTCGCCGCCGTCGATGCCGAAGCGCTTGGTGCCGGTGTAGCGCTTGTCGCAAAAACGCTCGAACATCTCGGCGTCGGTCAGGCGCTGCAGGATCGCGCGCTTGCCGGTGACCGTGAATTCGGTGTGATTGCGCGGCACCTCGATGCGCGCCTGAATCCATTGGCGCTGCTCGAGCTCCTGAATATGCATGTACTCGATGCCGACCTTCTCGCAATAGGTCGCTTTGAGCGCCGCCAGGATCTCTTTGAGCGTCGCGGTCGAGAAGCCCAGGAGCCGGTTGACGAAGATGGGCCGATCGTAATCGGCCTCGGTGAAGCCGTAGGTTGCGGGATCGAGATCGGGGTGATAGGTGCGATTGGCGAGGCCCAAGGGGTCGAGATCGGCGATCAAATGCCCGCGCGTGCGATAGGCGCGGATCAGATTCATGATCCGCACCGAATCGAGCGCCGCTTGATGCGCGTCCGGTGGCAGCGCCGCCGCCACGGCATGGCCGTTGGTCGCGCCCGCCGGCACCGCATGGCCGTTGATCAACTTCTCGGGTGTCTTGCCCCAGCCCGGGCCTTTCAGCTCCTTCTCGACCAGTTCGGGCTCATCGCTGAGCTCGGCGAAGAAATCCTGCCAGCTCTGATCCACGCTCGCCGGATCCTCGAGATAGCGGGCATGGAGTTCGGCGATGTATTCGGCGTTGAGGCCGGTCAGGAAAGTCGTCTGATCAAGTGGCGCCATGGGGGGATTTTGCATGAGGGGGACAGGCTTAAGATTGGCACTTTTGCGCCAAATACCTAGTCCAGAAATGTTTCATTTTCGGTTATTGAGGGCGGAAACACGCCCCAAAAACGGCATATTTCCGCCCTTTATTCCAATGCTTTAGACGCAGGTCAGGGTTTCGCGCCTTCGGCGAGCAGCTTCTTGCCGACATCGCAGAGCGTCTTCACCGCCGCGGCGGATTTGTCGAACTCGGCCTTTTCCTGCGGGTTCATGGAGATCTCGACGATGCGCTCGACCCCGCCGGCACCGATCACCACCGGCACGCCGACATAAAGGTCTTTGACCCCATATTGGCCGGTCAGATAGGCGGCGCAGGGCAGAACCCGCTTCTTATCGAGGAGGTAGGATTCGGCCATGGCGAGGGCCGAAGCGGCCGGCGCATAGAAGGCAGAGCCGGTCTTCAAGAGATTGACGATCTCGCCGCCGCCGTCGCGGGTGCGCTGGACGATCTTGTCGAGCTTCTCTTGGGTCGTCCAACCCATCTTCACGAGATCGGGCAGCGGAATGCCGGCAACGGTCGAATAGCGCACCAGCGGTACCATGCTGTCGCCATGGCCGCCGAGGACGAAGGCCGTCACATCCTCGACCGAGACCTTGAACTCCTCGGCGAGGAAATAGCGGAAGCGCGCGCTATCGAGCACGCCCGCCATGCCCACAACGCGCTGATGCGGCAGGCCGGTCGCCTCGCGCATCACCCAGACCATCACGTCGAGCGGGTTGGTGACGCAGATGACGAAGGCGTTGGGCGCGTGCTGCTTGATCGCGGTGCCGACCTGCCAGACGATCTTGGCATTGATGCCGATCAGGTCATCGCGGCTCATGCCGGGCTTGCGCGGCACGCCGGCCGTGACGATCACGACATCGGCGCCGGCGATCGCTGAATAGTCGTTCGAGCCCTGATATCGCGCATCGAAGCCTTCGACCGGCGATGCCTCGGCCAAGTCGAGCGATTTTCCTTGCGGCACGCCTTCGACGACGTCGCACATGACGACGTCGCCCAGCTCCTTCAAGCCGACGAGCAATGCGAGCGTGCCACCGATTTGCCCCGCGCCGATCAGCGCGATTTTCTTGCGTGCCATCGATGACCTCTTTTTCCGTTGGGGGCCCGGGTCTTAGCGCGATTTGTCAGGCCCGGCAAGGGAGCACTGGCGCGGCACTCAGCGTTGCGCAAAACTTGAGCAAGAGCGAGGAGAGGAGCGGAACAAGATGAGCACAAGCGGCAAAGTGGCACTGGTCACGGGCGCGGGTAGCGGAATCGGCAAGGCCGTGGCCTTGGCGCTCCTCAAAGAAGGCTACGCCACGGTGTTGGCAGGCCGCCGCCGCGAGCCCTTGGAAGCGACGGCGCAGGAAGGCGGGGCCTCGAGCGGCCGCGCCATGGTCGTGCCGGCCGATGTCAGCGATGCGGCTTCGGTCGAGAAACTGTTTGCCGCGATCAAGCAACGCTTCGGCCGGCTCGATCTCCTCTTCAACAATGCCGGCGTCAACGCACCGGCGGTGCCGATCGAGGAGCTGCCGGTCGAGAAGTGGCTCGATGTGATCAATGCCAATGTCACCGGCGTCTTTCTCTGCACCCGCGCCGCTTTCGCGCTGATGAAGGATCAGAACCCGCGCGGCGGCCGCATCATCAACAACGGCTCGATCAGCGCGACGACGCCGCGCCCCAACACCGCCCCCTACGCGGCGTCAAAGCATGCGGTGCTGGGCCTCACCAAATCGACCGCGCTCGACGGGCGCAAATACGACATCGCCTGCGGCCAGATCGATATCGGCAATGCCGATACCGGCTGGGCCGACAAGTTCAAGGAAGGCGTGATGCAGGCGAATGGCCGGATCGCGCCCGAGCCGGTGATGGATTTGGCGCATGTCGCGAACGCCGTCCTCTACATGGCCTCGCTGCCGCTCGAGGCCAATGTGCTGAACCTTACTGTGATGGCGACGAAGATGCCGTTCGTCGGGCGAGGATGAACTGCTAAAACACACCCTCTCCGCCCGCTTGCGGGGAGAGAGGGTGCGACCCGCGGATCGAAATCCGCGGGGAGCGGGTGAGGTGGGTCGCGCCGCTGTGAGATCGTGGCACTGATAAACACCTCATCCCAGCGCTTTGCGTCGGGCACCTCGTCGATCCGCTCTTCGTGGCTCGACCCCCACTTCGTGCGGGGAGGGTATTAGAGACTACACTCCATTCGCGACATCTCTGCGCGCGGCGATGTAGTCGTCGCTCTGCATCTCGAGGAGGCGCGAGACGGTGCGCTGGAACTCGAAGGAGCCTTCGCCCTCGGTGTAGAGCTCTTGCGGCGGCGCGGCGGCGGAGCAGACGAGATTGCCATGCGCCTCGTAGAGCGCGTCGATGAAGATGTTGAAGCGCTTTGCCTCGTTGCGCTGCTCGAAGCCCATTTTCGGAATGCCCTCGACGATGAAGGTGTGATAGCGCGCGACAAGCGCGAGATAATCGGCGGGGCCGAGCGCCTCGCCGCAGAGCTCGGCGAAGGTGAACCAGGCAACGCCCTTGGCGGCGAGCGGCACGGCGATCTCGCGGCCGAGCACCGGGACCGTCGCGGGCGCCGCCGATTGATTGTCGGTCAGATCGCCGAAAGCATGCTCCAGCGCGCGATAGGTGTTGTCGTTGATCGGCGTGAAATAGGTCTGGCGCCCGGCGAAACGCGCGAGGCGATAGTCGCGCGGCCCGTCGAGCTTGATGACGTCGAGCCTTTCCTTGAGGAGATCGATGAAGGGAAGGAAGCGCTCGCGCTGCAAGCCGCCCTCGTAAAGCGCGCCCGGTGCGCGGTTCGAGGTCGCGACCACCACCACGCCCGCCTCGAAGAGCGCCGTAAAGAGCCGCCCCAAGATCATCGCATCGGCGATGTCGACGACGTGAAACTCATCGAAGCAGAGGAGCACCGTCTCCGACGCGATCGCCTTCGCCACCGGAATGATCGGATCGCCCTTCTCCTGCCGCCGCGCATGAATACGCGCATGCACGTCGAGCATGAAGGCGTAGAAATGCGCGCGGCGCTTTTTCTCGACCGTCGCGGTGGTGAAGAACGCGTCCATCAGCATGCTTTTGCCGCGCCCGACCCGGCCATAGATGTAGAGGCCCTTGGGCGGCGTGCGCGCCGGCGCGAGGCCGAGCCGCGTGCGCCATCCCTTGCCATTGCCCGGCTGATAGCTCTGGAGCTCTTCCCAGAGGCGCTGCAGCCGCGCGGCCGCGCGCTCTTGCATCGGATCGGGCGCGAGCTCGCCCGCCGTCAGCCGTGCGTGAAAGAGCGCGAGCGGCCCCGGAAAATCGCGTTCAGAATCGGTATCGGGCAAGCGTCGCGCCGCGCTCGAAAGGCGCGCGGCTCATCGCCGGGCGACCATCATCTTCTTGATTTCGCCGATCGCCTTGGCGGGATTGAGATTCTTAGGGCAGGTGCGGGTGCAGTTCATGATCGTATGGCAGCGATAAAGCCGGAACGGATCCTCGAGCCCATCGAGCCGATCGCCCGTATGCTCGTCGCGGCTATCGGCGAGCCAGCGATAGGCCTGCAACAGAATCGCGGGGCCCAGATAGCGCTCGCCATTCCACCAATAGGAGGGACAGCTCGTCTGGCAGCAGAAGCAGAGGATGCATTCCCATAAGCCGTCGAGCTTCTCGCGCTCTTCGATCGATTGCCGCCGCTCGCGATCGGGCGGCGGCGGCGAATCCGCCTGCAGCCATGGCTCGATCGAGCGGTATTGCGCATAGACCATGTTGAGATCGGGCACCAGGTCCTTCACCACCGGCATATGCGGCAACGGGTAGATCTTCACGTCGCCCTTGACGTCCTCGATCGCTTTCAAGCAGGCGAGCGTGTTGGTGCCGTCGATATTCATCGAGCAGGAGCCGCAGATCCCTTCGCGGCAGGAGCGGCGGAAGGTCAGCGTCGTGTCGATCTCGTTCTTGATCTTGATGAGCGCATCCAGAACCATCGGCCCGCATTGATCGAGATCGATCGTATAGGTATCGAGCCGCGGATTCTGCCCGTCATCGGGATTCCAGCGATAGATCTTGAAGGTCTTCGTATTCTTCGCACCGGCAGGCGCAGGATGCGTCTTGCCGACACCGACCTTGGAATTGGCGGGAAGAGAAAATTCAGCCATGAAGCCTCAATAGACGCGCGCCTTGGGCGGGAAGACCTGAACCTCGTTCGAGAGCGTGTAGAGATGCACCGGCCGCGTGCCGAGCGTGATCTTGCTGTCGTCGCGCCAGGCGACGGTATGCACCATCCATTTTTGATCGTCGCGGTCGGGGAAGTCCTCGCGCGCATGGGCGCCGCGGCTCTCGGTGCGGTTGACCGCCGAATGGATCGAGACCTGCGCCTGCGCCAGGAGGTTCTCGAGCTCCAGCGCCTCGACCAGATCGCTGTTCCAGATGAGCGAGCGGTCGGCGAGCACGATGTCGCGGATCGAGGCGACGATGTCGTCGATCTTGCGCGCGCCCTGCTCGAGCGTCGCGGCGGTGCGGAAGACGGCGCAGTCCTCTTGCATCACCCGCTGCATCGCGAGCCGGATCTCGCCGGTCTTGAGCTTGCCCTTGGCATTGCGCAGACGGTCGAAGCGCGCGAGCGCCTTGTCGTCGACGCCATTGCCGAGCGGCTTATGCGCCTGGCCGGGCTTCACCACCTGCGCGGCGCGCAAGGCCGCGGCGCGGCCGAAGACGACGATGTCGAGCAGCGAATTGGTGCCAAGACGGTTGGCGCCATGCACCGAGACGCAAGCCGCCTCGCCGATCGCCATGAGGCCCGGCACGACATGCTCGGGATCGCTCGCCGTGGGCGCAATCGCTTCTGCGTGATAATTGGTCGGAATCCCGCCCATGTTGTAGTGCACGGTCGGCAGGATCGGGATTGGCTCCTTCGTCACATCGACGCCGGCGAAAATCTTGGCGGTCTCGGAGATGCCCGGCAGCCGCTCGTGCAGCACTTTTGGATCGAGATGCTCCAGATGGAGCAGGATGTGATCCTTCAAAGGCCCGCAGCCGCGGCCCTCGCGAATCTCGATCGTCATGGCGCGGGAGACGACGTCGCGCGAGGCGAGATCCTTGGCCGAGGGCGCATAGCGCTCCATGAAGCGCTCGCCCTCGGAATTGGTGACGTAGCCGCCCTCGCCGCGCGCCCCCTCGGTGATGAGGCAGCCCGCCCCGTAAATGCCGGTCGGGTGGAATTGGATGAATTCCATGTCCTGAAGCGGCAGGCCGGCGCGCAGCACCATGGCATTGCCGTCACCGGTGCAGGTATGCGCCGAGGTGCAGGAGAAATAGGCGCGGCCATAGCCACCGGTCGCGAGCACGACCATATGGGCGCGGAAGCGATGCAGCGTGCCGTCTTCCAGATTCCAGGCGAGAACGCCGCGGCACACGCCCTCCTCGTCCATGACGAGGTCGATCGCGAAATATTCGACGAAGAACTCGGCACCGCCGCGTAGGCATTGCTGATAGAGCGTATGGATGATGGCATGGCCGGTGCGGTCGGCCGCGGCGCAGGCGCGCTTTGCCATCTCCTTGCCGTATTGCACGGTATGGCCGCCGAAGGGACGTTGATAGATGCGGCCATCCTCGGTGCGCGAGAACGGCACGCCGAAATGCTCGAGCTCGATCACCGCCGGGATCGCCTCGCGGCACATATATTCGATCGCGTCCTGGTCGCCGAGCCAATCGGAGCCCTTGACGGTGTCGTACATGTGCCAGCGCCAATCGTCCTCGCCCATATTGCCGAGCGCGGCGCCGATGCCGCCTTGCGCCGCGACGGTGTGGCTGCGCGTCGGAAACACCTTGGTGACGCAGGCGGTCTTGAGACCCGCCGCGACCATGCCGAGGGTCGCGCGCAAGCCCGCGCCGCCGGCACCGACGACGATGACGTCATAGAGATGTTCAGTGATCGGATAGGCTTGCGGCATGACGTCTTATCCTTGGAACGCGATGCGCAGCACGGCGAAGATGCCGGCGATGGCCAGCACGAACGCAACGAATTTGTTGAGCGCGATCGCGGCAATCTTGAGCCACTCGGTATGGATGTAGTCCTCGATCACGACCTGCAGGCCGAGCGCCATATGGTAAAAGCCCGTACCCAGCAGCAAGATCGTCACGATCGCCGGAAACGGCGCGTGCAGCCACGCGACCAGCACGCCGCGATCGGCGCCGGTCAAGGCGATCAGCGCGGCGACGAACCAGATCGAGAGCGGGATAAGCGCGACGGCGGTGAGGCGTTGTGCCCACCAATGTGCGACACCTTCCTTCGCCGACCCCAACCCCAAAGCGCGCCCCAGAGGCGAGCGCAGGCGCGGTGCGTCACTCATCCTAGCCTCGCACCGCGTAAGCCGCGATCCAGGCGATGAGCGTCAGAATGATGCTCGCCGCCACCACGATCCAGCCGGTGAGATAGGTGGTCTTCAGCTCGAACCCCCAACCTGAATCCCAGGCGAGATGGCGGATCCCGTTGCAAAGGTGGAAGAAGAACGAGAAGGTCCAACCCAAGAGCAGCAAGCGGCCGAGCCAGGAGTACCAGAATGCCTGGGCAAGGCCGAAGGAATCCGGGCTGAAAGCCGCGGCGAAGAGCCACCACACCAGGAACAGGGTCCCGACCGCCAGCGCCAGGCCGGTGCCGCGATGCGTGATCGACAGCACCGAGGTGAGCTGCGGCTTGTAAATTTGCAAATGGGGCGACAGCGGCCGTTGGGCTTGCGACATCCGGTTATTCTCGGCTTCGATCGCGAAAGGCGGGAGGATCAACCGGTTTCCATTTAACCTGCGAGGGTGGGCAAGTCAACGCCGCGACCGGCACCGCAGCCTTGCGATCCATGCAAGCGCCGGCATGGATTATCGCCTCTGAATCAGGGGTCTAGCCGGGAGCGCCGGGATCGAGCGCGGCGATCGCCGCGGCCAAGGCGAGGAGCCGCCGCGCCTCGTCCACATGGAGCTTCTCGATCATCCGGCCATCGAGGGTTGCAACACCCTTGCCGGCCGCCCTGGCGGCATCGAAAGCGGCGATCAGGGCGCGCGCCGCGTCGAGCTCCACATCGCTTGGCGCGAAAACCGCGTTCGCGATATCGATCTGCTTCGGATGGATCAGCGTCTTGCCGTCGAAACCGAGATCGCGCCCTTCTTCGCATTGCGCGGCAAAGCCGCTCTCATCGTTGAAATCGCGATAGACCGAGTCGAGCACCGCGAGGCCGGCGGCGCGCGCCGCCAGCACGCAGATCTGCAACGCCGCCATGACGGAGAGACGATCGGGACGCGCGCGGGCCCGCAAGTCCTTGCCAAGATCTTCAGTGCCCAGGACGAGCGCGGCAAGCCGCGGCGACGCCGCGGCGATCGCCTCGGCACGGAGAAAGGCGCGCGGCGTCTCCATCATGCACCAGAGCGAGAGATTGGACGGTGCGCCGGCGCTCGCCAGCACCGCTTCCGCCGCGCGGACATTCTCGACGCCGTCGACCTTCGGCAACAACACGGCCTCGATC
>CAYMNX010000239.1:0-9406 GCA_964391905.1 uncultured Rhizobiaceae bacterium | reverse complement strand
GATCTCGCCCGCATGGCTCGCCTGCGGCAGAACCGGATCGTGCTCCACCCCGCCCGAAATCCGGCTCACATTCCCCGCAACGCTCCCAGAACCCGTCGTCGTCCCAGAAACGCTGCTCACACCGCCCGTCGGCGGTCGATGCCCGCTGCTCCAGCCTGTGGCTGCGCCGCTCCACTGCGACCAGGTTCCGCCGAGCGTGTAGGCGTAGAGATTACCGTCGCTGCCGATGACGAGCTCCTCGCCCGCCCCGGCATCGACCCATGCGCCGTTCAGCAATATCTCGTAGCCGCCGCTCGCCGATGGACCAAACGTCCACGTCCCATCGCTCGTCACGAGGCTTCCGGACGTTCCCGCCAATAATGTCGAACCAATCGCGGAGAGAGCCATTATCGTCCTCAAAAAAGATTCTGCTCGTCGGTGCCGAAAAACGGATTGCCATTGCTTCGTTCGCGAATGACCCCAAAAAGGGTCAGGTGCGATGTCGCTGCAGGACTGGCTATCGCTCGCCCAAGAAGAAGACCCGATGCAACACCGAAGGATCTTTGAAATAGCGCATTACTTTTTTCTTACCCCCTGCCTCAAGAAACCGGGACAATCCGTGTCAAAGCTGTGGCAAATCCCGCCCGCGGCAATATTTGCCCGCAATGCTCGATACTTGAGCGAAATCGGAGGATCGCCCGTAATGGCACGAGTCGCGTTAGAGCCGCGTTAGCATCGCCCCGAGCGCTTCCTAATTGTCTGGTTTCTATGATGGATATGCTGGCGGCGGAATGTGCTTTCATCATCGTTACTAGGTAAAGCCATCCCTCGCGAGGTGCAACCCTCAAAGCATCCGCAATGCAGAGACACAGGAATGACACAGCTCTCAACAATAGCCATTCAAATACTGCAAATTCTTGGCATTCTCTTCAGCACCCCTGACGCCACGCATTGAACAATTCTGCGTGAATCGCGGCTCCCATTTTCAAAAACAATCAAATCGAGAAAACGATGCTCCGCTTACCATTCGGCTGTGGCGCGCCTGCTGGGCACCGCGGAGGGAGCAATAACGATTTATGCTTGTCACCTTCCATCGCACTCTGATGCGCCAAGTTCCATCGCACTCTGATGCGCCAAGCCCACACGCCCAGAAAGGACTACAAAGCATCATGACTCGAGAACATCTCGATCCCCGCCGCATTGCCTTGATCGGCTTTGGCGAGGTCGGCCAGCGCTTCGGGCGCGAGTTTCTCGCGACCGGACGATTCGCGGTATCGACCTACGACATTTTGTTCGACAACTCCGCCGCCGGCACTGCCTTGCGTGAGAAGGCCCGCGAATCGCAGATCGAGGCCTGCGCCTCGGCGGCCGCCGCGGCGGAAGGCGCGCAGATCGTGTTCTCGGCGGTGACGGCCACGGCGGCGCGCCATGTCGCCGAAGAGGCGGCGACCTATCTCGTGCCCGGCCAGTTCTTCGTCGACATCAACTCCGTCTCGCCCGAGACGAAATGCGCCGATGCCGAGGCGGTGGCGCGCTCGGGCGCCAACTACGTCGAATGCGCGGTGATGGCGCCGGTCGCACCTTACGGCATTAGGGTGCCGATCCTCTTGGGTGGCAAGTCGGGCGCGGCGCTCGCTGCGATCCTCAATCCCGCCGGCATGCGCATGGAGGTCGCGAGCGAGGTCGTCGGCCAAGCCTCGGCGATCAAGATGTGCCGCAGCATCATGATCAAGGGCATCGAGGCGCTCGCGGTCGAATGTTTCCTCACCTCGCGGCGCTATGGCGTCGAGGAGACGATCATCGCCTCACTCGAAGAGACTTTCCCCGAGATGGATTGGGAAAAGCTCGCGGGCTATCTCATCGGTCGCGTCGTGCAGCACGGCCGCCGCCGCGCCGCGGAGATGCGCGAAGTCGCCGATACCGAGCGCGCCATCGGCCTCGACCCGATCATGGCATCGGCAACCGCGCTGCGTCAGGATTGGCTCGCCGATGAGGCAGCCGCCGAGCCGGCACTGAAGGCGCTCGCCGACGCGCAATGGCGCGAGGTCCTCGATCGGCTCATCGCGAGAATCACGAAGAAGGCGCCGGCGGCGGAATAAGCGCCGGCATTCACGGCGCGAGAATCCCCTTCAGCCGCGTGACGAGCTCGCGATGCCGCGGCGCATCGGCAACGCCGACGCCGCGCCCGACGCCGAGATAGCGCTCCGCGACGGCGGGATTGTTCAGCAGCTCCCGGCCGGAGCCGCTGAGTGCGACGCGCCCATTCTCGATCACATAGGCACGATCGGCGATGGCAAGCGTCAGCCGTGCATTCTGCTCCGATAACAGGATGCCCCGGCCCTGGCTTCGCAGGCCCGCGATCAAGCGGAAGATCTCCGCGACGAGAACGGGCGCAAGGCCGAGCGACGGCTCATCGAGGACGAGGATGCGCGGCTCGGCCATCAGGCCGCGGGCGATCGCCAGCATCTGCTGCTGGCCACCGGAGAGATTGGCCGCCGGCTCGCCGAGGCGCTGCAGCAACACCGGAAATAGCGCGCAGACCTTGGCGATCGCCGCGTCGTGTTGGCCCGGATCGGCGGCACGAGCGTAAGCGCCGAGCACGAGATTTTCGCGCACGGTGAGGCCGCCGAATACCTGCCGGCCCTCTGGGACTTGGGCAACCCCCAAGAGCACGCGCGCCCGTGCGTTCTGCGTGTCGATGCGCGTGCCGTCGAGGGCGATTTCGCCGCGGCGGATCGGGATGATGCCCGAGATCGCCTTGACGAGCGTCGATTTGCCGGCGCCATTGGCGCCGACCAGCGCCACGATCTCGCCCTCGCGCACTGTCAGATCGATATCGTGAATGACGTTGACCGCCTCATAGCCGGTGGAAACGTGCTTCAGCTCGAGCATCAGCGCGTCCCCTCGACCCCGCCGCCGGCGGCATTATCGGTCTGCCCGACATAGGCGGCGATGACGCGCGCATCCTGCTGGATCTCGCGCGGGCTGCCGCTGGCGACAACACTGCCGGCATCGAGCACGATCACCTGATCGGCGACGCCCATGACGAGCGACATGTTGTGCTCGACCACGACGACGGACATGCCGGCATCGCGCACCGCACGCAAGAGCTCCGCAAGCTCGGCCGTTTCAGCGTCATTGAGACCCGCCGCCGGCTCGTCGAGCAGCAGAAGACGCGGTTGTGACATCAATCCACGTACGATTTCCAAAAGCTTCTGGCCGCCCATCGGCAGATCGGTCGCGGCGATATCGCGGAATGGGCGCAGCCCGACAAGCTCGAGCAGCGCGTCGGCGCGGGCGGTCAGCGCGCGCTCTTCGCGTCGCGCCGTGCCGAGCCACAGCATCTGTGCCAGCGCCGAGCTTTTGAGCTGGAGATGCGCGCCCGCCAGGACATTCTCGAGCGCGGTCATGCCGGGATAGATCCGCGCCGATTGGAACGTGCGAATGAGCCCGCGCTTCGCCACCTCGACCGGCGTCAGATCGAGCAGCGATTCGCCATAAAAACGCGCATCCCCCGAATCGGGACGATAGAGCCCGGTGATAAGATTGAAGACCGTCGTCTTGCCGGCGCCGTTGGGCCCGATCACCGCGGTGAGGCTGCCATGCGGAACGGTGAAGCTCACTTTGTTGACCGCGTGCAGGCCACCGAAATTCTTGTCGAGCCCAGCGATCTCGAGCGCCGCTTCGCTCATGGCGTCACCGGTTTCGCTTGGGGCTTCGATTTGCGCTTCAGCGAAACGCGCGCAAGCCAGACCGCGGCGGTGCCGAACATGCCTTCGGGCAGCCACAAGAAGCACAGCACCAGCAGCAAGCCTTCGGCGAAGGTCTTATAGAGCGCGAAGGGCTGAAACACGGTCGGCAACAGAGTCAGGAGCGCGACGCCGAGGAGCGGGCCGATCAAGGTCCCCTCGCCGCCCGCGACCAGCATCGCGATCATCTCGAAGGAGCGCGGCGCGCCGACCATCTCGGGCGAGAGGAAATGGAAATAGTAGGCGTAGAGGCTGCCCGAGAGCGAGGCAAGCGCCGCCGAAACGCAGACGGCCGCGAGCTTGTAGCGCGGCACGTTGACGCCCAAGGCCGCCGCCGCCGTTTGATCGGTGCGCACCGCCTTGAGCGCGCGGCCGAAGCCCGAGCGCATCCCGCCCTGCAGGATGAAGATCAACACGATGATCAACGCGGCGATGAGATAATACATCTGGATGGGCGTGCTGAAGACGTACCCGCCGATCCCGAAAGACGGGATGCCGACGAGCCCGGATGGACCGCCGGTGACATCGGTCAGCCCCACCGTCAGCGAATCGATCATCAGCCCGAAAGCGAGCGTCGCGAGCGCGAGGAAATGGCCGCGCAGCCGCGTCGTCACGAGCGACAGCGCCAGGGCGCAAAGCAAGGAGAGCACGATGCCGGCCGCGATGCCGGCGAGTGGCGACCAGCCATAGGTGGTGACGAGAATCGCGGCGGTATAGCCGCCGATCGCCATGAATCCGGCATGACCGAGACTCACCTGACCGGCAAAGCCCATCAGGACATCGAGACCCAAGACCGCGATGAAGAGAATGCCGGTGATGACGAGCGAGTTGAGGATGCCGCCGCTCGGCAGCATGAGCGGCAGCGCCAGGATGAAGACCGCGGCGAGCGCGCAGAAGACGAGCCCGCCCTTGCCTTCGAGTCGCACGATGGCGTGGTGGATGCGTTGCTCGTCGCGCACATCCTGGCGCCGGGCCGGCCCCGCCGAGAAGAGCCCGTTGGGGCGCCACAGCAGCATCACCAGAAGCAGCGCCAGCGCCAGTCCGTTGGCAAAGAGCGAGGAGACATAGCCTGCCGCGAGTTGCTCCGAGACGCCGAGAACGAGGCCGCCGAAGACCGATCCGGCAAAGGCGCCGAGGCCGCCGATCGCCACCGAGATGAAGCCGAAATTGGTGAAGAAGCCGCCGGTGTCGAATTCGAGCGAGGTGATCGGCGCCACGGCGATGCCGCCGAGCGCCGCGATCGCGGCGGCAAGGCCGAAGCTCAAAAGCGTCATGCGCGGGACGTCGATGCCCATGAGCCGCGCGGCCAGGCGGTTCTCCGCACAAGCGCGGAGCGCGAGACCGAGCCGCGTCCGTGCCAGAAGATACCAGAGCGCCGCGATGATCAGCGCCGCCGCGCCCACGATCCAGAAGCCCTGGGTTGGGACGCGAATGCCGAAGATCGTGACAGGCGCCTCGCCGGAGATCGGCGGCAGTGCATAAGGCTGGCTCGACCAGCCGATAAGCAGGATGCCCTGGATAAGCGTCAGGAGCCCCGCTGTCATCACGAGGATGCTGCTCACCGGCAGCCGCGTCAGCGCCGGGACGAAGGTGGTGTAGCCAAGGATGAGACCGGCAACGAGCGTTCCGCCCACGGCACCGATCAGCGCGACCGCGATGGGCAGCCCCCAGCTGACCTGGAGCGTATACATGAGCAACGCGCCGAGGACGCAGAACCCGCCCTGAGACAGGTTGATGACGCCGGTGACGCGATAAACGAGCGAGAAGCCGAGGGCCAGAAGTGCGAAGACCGCACCTTGAAGCAGGCCGCCGATGACGATTTGGATCGCCTGAATCACGCCGCTTGTGGCGCGACGATCATGTCAGCCTCCCCCTCTTCGCGCTGTTGTCGTCCAAGTCACAACCCGCCGGCGCTTCAGCGAGTTGCGTGTCAGGCCGCCTTTTTTTGCGGGGCCGCGACGAGACGGCGCACCGCCTCGATCACCGCCTCGGGGCTCGCCTTGTTCTGCCCGGCAATGTCGAGCGCGCTGCCATGCGCGACCGAAGAGAACAACACCGGCGTACCCAAAATCAAGCCGGCGACACGGTTGCGCGCCAGCAGCTTCGAGGCGATATGGCCCTGATCGTGATACATCACGACGAAGGCATCGACATCGGTGCGATGGAACATCGTGTCGGCGCCAAACGGCCCCTCGACCCGGATGCCAGCTTTCTTTGCCGCGGCGATCTCGGGCTCGATGATCCGCGCCTCGTCGTCGCCGAACATGCCGTGCTCGCTCGCATGCGGATTGATGCCGGCAACCGCGATCAGCGGGCGCTCGCTGCCAAGCTTTTGCAGCGTCTCATGAGCGCAACGGATGACCTTGCGCACGCGCTCGGGTGTGCAGAGCTCGAGTGCACGCCGGAGGCTCACATGCAAGGTCGCGTGGACGATCTTCTTGTCGTCGAAGCAATGCATGAGGAAGACGTCTTCTTCGGGAATGCCGGTGCACCGCGCAACGAAGCTTGGATAACCGTCGAAAGAAATCCCTGCTTGCTTGATCGCAAGCTCCGTCTGCGGCGCCGCCACGACCGCATCGACATGGCCCTTGAGCGCGGCGTCGATCGCGGCGCGCGCAGCCTCGACCGCAGCGCGGCCGTTCACGGCCGCGACCTTGCCGAGCGTCAGCGTCTCGTTGCCGAAGAGATCGAGATCGAGCAGCGCCACGCCATCCGCGCCCCAATCCACCTCGACAGCGGATTTATAGGCATGAATGCGCGGCGCTAGCTTCGATGCCTCGGCATGAGCCTCGAGCGCGCGCCGATCGCCCACCAGCAGCGGCAAGCATACGCTTTTGACGCGCGGATCGAGCGCGGCTTTGAGCGCGATCTCGGGTCCGATCCCGGCGGGATCGCCCATGCTGATTGCGACTTTCTGCAAAGACATTGCCGGCGCTTCCGGTTCAGACCGTTACCGGATCGGTGCCGAGCTCGCAGAAGAGCCCGTGCTTTGCGCCCTCGGCGAATTTCACATTCTTCGGCAGCTCGATCGCGCAAGAGCGTACGCGCTGCGATTCCGGCGTCAGGCCCGGGATCTTCTTGCCTTCTTTGTTGGCTTTCATCGCGCGCAACAAGGCGCGTCGCGCCATGATGATGCCGTTATCGGTCGAGACCAGATTCTCCTGGCTGCGATCGATGATCGGCCCCATGCTCTCTTGCAGCGACGCGTCCTGCATGCCGACACCCTCGATGCCGCTGAAGGAGAGGCCCGCCGTCTGGGCGTCGCGATTCATCAGATAGTCGTTGCCCTTGTTGGCCAGCGGGAAGAATGTCCCGGGAATCGCCTTCACGTGGATACCGGCGCCGTTGTCCATCGCCGCGATCTCCTGGCGCGTCAGCGCGCGGCGCGGATGATAGCTGATGCTCCACGACCAGGTATTGTTGTCGTCGATCGGAACCCAGGCATGGCCGCCGATCGGATTGCCGCCACGCGGCGGGATCAGCGTATAGAAGGGCATGATCCACGGGGTGATACGCCAGTAGTAATTGTCGCCCTCGGCCTTGCGCCGCGCTGCGATCAAGAGACCGCCCTCGAATTCAGCGACGTCGAAGATCGGCATCTTGTCGCGCTGATTGTACTGATTGCCTTTGCTGCCCTGGAACAGGGGATCGGATTTGAGCGCCCCCTCATGAAGGAAGGAGACATGGCTTGAATCGATGCCGCCCTCGACCGCCTGAAGGTAATTGCATTCCTGCAGCCGCTTCGAGATGTAGCGCTGCTCGGGCGGAACGAGCGCCCATTCGAAGCCCGGAGGGGCGGGCTTCAGCTCCGGCGGGCCCATATAGGTCCAGATGATGCCGCCGCGCTCGATGCACGGATAGGATTTGAGCTTGATGCGGCTGCGCATGCCGGTCTCCTCGGGCTCCGAGGGGAGATCGGTGCATTGGCCGTTCACGTCGTATTTCCAGCCGTGATAGGGGCAGCGCAACCCGCAATCCTCGTTGCGCCCGAACCACAGCGAGACGCGGCGATGGGCGCAGAATTCATCGATGAGCCCGATCCGGTCCTCGGTGTCGCGGAAGGCGACGAGCTTCTCGCCCAGAAGCTGGACCCGCACCGGCGGGCAATCGGGCGTTGGCAGCTCGTCGGCGCGCAAGGCCGGAAACCAATAGCGCCGCATCAGATCCCCCATGGGGGTGCCGGCGGAAACCTCCGTCAGCTGTTTGTTCTCTGCTGGCGATGTCGCCATGATCTCACCTGAAACTGAAGGAACCCTGGTCCCTCAATATTCGTCGCTCATCCGGCGCGGTCAATCGTCAATTGCGTGGCCGATGATGCCCCGCGATCCCTTCGCCGGGGCTTGCCGCGCCGCCGCGCCTGCTGTCCGAAAATCGGACAAATCGAAATCGGGGCGCACCGCCGGCGCCAACTTGGCATAACTATCGCCTCAAGCTGACCTCCCCGCGGCGGAGGAGGAAGAGCGACGCGTCCCGCGTCGCCCGTGGGAGGAAAGAAAGATGAGACGCTATCCCGTATCACGAACCCTCGTGTCCCTATTGTTTGCCATCGCCGGGATGGTCGCGGCGGCGACGGCGGGCGCAGCCGAGGACCCAAGCGACAGCATCAAGATCGGCCTCATCGGCAGCTTCTCGGGGACCTTCGCCGATCAAGGCGAGCGCATGAAGAATGGGGCCGAAACCTATATGCGTGAGCATGGCGACACCGTCGCCGGCAAGAAGATCGTCCTCGTCACCCGGGATGATGGCGGATCGCAGCCGCCCACGGCGAAGCGGCAGGCGCTCGATCTCATCGCTCATGAAAAAATCGCCTTCCTGACCGGCTTCGGCTTTACCGCCAACGCGCTCGCCGTCGCCGACGTCGTCACCGAAGCAAAGATCCCCACCATCTTGATGAATGCCGCGGGCGAGCACCTCACCGCGAAATCGCCCTACTTCATCCGGCTCTCGTTCTCGCAATCGCAGATCGCAGCACCGGTCGGGACCTGGATGGCCGAGAATGGGTTGAAATCGACCTTTCTCGCGATCGCCGATTTCGGTCCCGGCCATGATCTCGAGAAAGCTTTCCTCAAGACCTATACGGCGAGCGGCGGCAAGGTGGCAGGCTCCGTCTACATGCCGCTCGACTCCGTCGAATTCGCCCCCTTCGTGCAGCGCGTCGCCGATGCGAAGCCCGAAAGCGTCTTTCTCTTCCACGGCGAGCCGACCAATTTCGTCAAGGAATTCGTCCAGCTCGGGCTGAAGAAATCCGGCATCAAGCTCGTGGGCGGCACCGAGATTGTCGATGACACGGTGGCGGATCGCCTCGGCGACGATGCCCTGGGCATGCTCTCGACGCAGGTCTACTCCTATACCCATCAGAGCGCGCTCAATCAGCGCTTCGTCCGCGATTTCGCCGCCGCTTACGGCGCCCATCCGCAGCCCAACTTCATGACCGTCGCGGGCTATGATGCGATGGCCGCAATCTATCAGGTGATCGCGAAGCTCAACGGCGTCGTCGACCCCGACAAGGCGATGGAAGCCTTCAAGGGCCTCGCCTTCGAAAGCCCGCGCGGTCCGATCGAGATCGATCCGGAAACGCGCGACATCGTCGAGACGGTTTATATCCGCCGCGTCGATCGCGTGAATGGCGAGCTCGTCAATACCGAGATCGCTGCGTTTCCGCGCTCGCGCGGGCTGCC
>CAYMNX010000238.1:0-3996 GCA_964391905.1 uncultured Rhizobiaceae bacterium | reverse complement strand
CCCGATCTCAGCGTGCGCGAGAATATCGAATTTTTCGCGCGGCTTTTCGGTCAGGGCCGCGCCGAGCGCCGCCAGCGCATTGCCGATCTCCTCGAGAGCACGGGACTTGCGCCGTTCTCGGAACGGTCGGCCAACAAGCTTTCGGGCGGAATGCGGCAGAAACTCGGCCTCTGCTGCGCCCTTGTCCATGATCCCGACCTTCTCATTCTCGACGAGCCGACGACGGGCGTCGATCCGCTTTCGCGCCGCCAATTCTGGGAACTGATCGAGCGCTTGCGGGCGGGCCGTCCGGCGATGAGCGTCGTCGTTGCCACCGCCTATATGGAAGAGGCCGAACGGTTCGAGTGGCTGGTTGCGATGAATGCCGGATCGGTTCTCGCCACCGGAACGCCCGCGGCGTTCAAGGCGAAGACTGGCGCGCAAAGCCTGGAAGAGGGCTTCATCGCTCTGCTGCCGCCGGCGCTTCGCGACGGTCACGCCGTCTTGACGATACCGCCGCGGCGCAAGAAAGACGGCAACCGTGCCATCATCGCGCGCCATCTCACGCGGCGGTTCGGCGATTTCGTCGCCGTCGATGGCGTCACCTTCGATATCGAGCGGGGCGAAATCTTCGGCTTCGTCGGTTCCAATGGCTGTGGCAAAACCACGACGATGAAGATGCTGACCGGCCTTCTGCCGGTTACGGCCGGCGAGGCCATGATCTTCGGCCAGCGGATCGACGCGGCGGACATGGCCGTGCGCAATCGCGTCGGCTACATGTCGCAGTCCTTCTCGCTCTATAGCGAGCTGACCGTGCGGCAGAACCTCGTCCTTCACGCCCGCTTGTTCCACCTTTCGCCGCTCCGCGCAAAATCGCGCATCGCGGCGCTCATCCGCGACTTCGGCCTGACGGACTATGTCGACCGCCAGGCGTCGGGCCTGCCGCTCGGGATCCGGCAGCGTCTGTCGCTTGCCGTCGCTGTTGTCCACGAGCCGGAGCTTCTCATTCTCGACGAGCCAACATCGGGCGTCGATCCGCTCGCCCGCGATCGCTTTTGGGAGCTGCTCATCGCGCTGTCGCGAGACCAAGGCGTCACGATCTTCGTCTCGACCCATTTCATGAACGAGGCGGCGCGTTGCGATCGCGTCGCCTTGATGGATGCCGGCAAGGTGCTGGCGACCGGCACGCCGGTCGAGCTGATCGCGGCGCGCGGCGCCGCCAATCTCGAAGATGCCTTCATCGATTATTTGATCGCAGCCGGCGGCAAGCCGCCTGGCGCTACGGCTGGCCGACCAGCGGGGAGCGAAGCCACCTCATTCTCTCGGTTGTCGCGGCGGAGCCGCGCTGCGTTCAGCCCGCAGCGGCTGCTGGCCTATGCCGTCCGCGAGACGCTCGAGTTCTGGCGCGATCCCGTGCGCATGGCCTTCGCCATATTGGGCACGGCGTTCCTGATGGCGGTATTCGGGCTCGGGATCACGACCGATGTCGAGCATCTGCGCTTTGCCGCACTCGATCGCGACAATACGCCCGAAAGCCGGGCCTATCTCGCGGAGTTCCGTGGCTCGCATTATTTCGACGAGGAGCCCCCGCTTGGCGACTATGCCGATCTCGAGCGCCGCCTGCAGCGCGGCGAGCTCAGCGTCGCGATCGAGATTCCGCCGGGCTTTGGCCGCGACGCGCGGCGCGCGCGGCCGACCGAGATCGGCGCCTGGGTCGACGGCGCCATGCCGTTCCGGGGCGAGACCACGCGCGACTATGTCGAAGGCGTGCATCAATCCTATCTCGCCGATCCCAATGCCGTGGCGAGCGAGACGAGCGCGGCCGTGGCGCCGGCCGATATCGAGACGCGGTTCCGCTACAATCAGGACTTCAAGAGCATTTATGCGATGGTCCCCTCGACGATCGCGTTGCTGCTCGCGATGTTTCCCGCCATTCTCATGGCGCTCGCCGTGGTTCGCGAGAAGGAGCTGGGCTCGATCGCCAATCTCTACGTTACGCCCGTCACCCGCGTCGAATTCCTGCTCGGCAAGCAGCTGCCCTATATTGCGGTCGCCTTCATCAATTTCCTTTGCCAGTTTGCGATGGCAATATTTCTGTTCGGGGTGCCGCTGAAGGGGAGCTTCGTGGCGCTGTCCCTGGGCGCGCTCCTCTATGTCACCGCGACCACCGCTTACGGGCTCGTCATCTCCGCCTTTACGCGGACCCAAATCGCCGCGTTATTCGGCACGGCGATTCTCATATCGCTGCCGGCGGTTCAATTCTCGGGAATGCTGACGCCGGTATCCTCGCTTTCGGGTGCGGCCGCGGTCATGGGGCGCGGCTTTCCCATGATGTACTTCCTCAAAATCAGCATCGGCGCTTTCACGAAGGCCCTCGGCTTTCGCGATTTGGCCGGCAGCCTCGCCCCGATCGCGATCTTCATTCCAGCGCTCTGGTTGTTGAGCCTCGCCCTGCTGCGCAAGCAGGAGAATTGAGCGCCATGACGCGAAGCCTCGCCAACATATTCTGGCTCGGCACCAAGGAACTGCGGAGCTTCGGCCACGATTTCGTGCTGCTCGGCCTCGTCATCTACACTTTCTCTTTTGCGGTCTATACCCAGGCGAACAGCGCGATGCAGGAGCTGCGCAACGCCACCGTCGCGATTGTCGACGAGGATCATTCGCCGCTTTCCCGCGACATCAAGGCCGCGCTGCTGCCGCCCTATTTCAAACCGCCGCAAGAGGTCGGCATCCGCGATATCGACCGGCTGATGGATACGGCGCAATTCACCTTCGTCATCGATATCCCGCCGCATTTCCAGCGCGACGTCCTGGCGGGACGACACCCGGCTTTGCAGGTCGATATCGATGCGACGGCGATGATGCAGGCGGGAATTGGCGCCGGCTACATCCAAAACATCGTCACCGCCGAAATCCTGCGAAAAGCGCTCCGCACCGACGCCCTCCCCGATCCCCCGGTCAACCTCGCGATCCGCGTTGCCTTCAACCCGAACCTGACGACGGCGTTGTTCAATAGCGTCGTCACGATCATCAACAATGTGACGATGCTGGCGATCATCCTCGCCGGCGCGGCCGTGGTTCGCGAGCGCGAGCATGGCACGATGGATCATCTGCTGACCATGCCGCTGACGCCCTTCGAGATCGCCTTGGCGAAAGTTTGGGCGAACGGCCTCGTCATTACCGTGGCAGTCGGCCTGTCGCTGATGATGGTCGTGCGCGGCCTGCTCGCAGTGCCGATTCCGGGTTCCGTTCCACTCTTCATGGCCGGCGTCATGCTCTATCTCTTTTTCGCGACGGCAATCGGGATCTTTCTTGGCACGGTCGTGCGCTCGATGCCGCAACTCGGTTTGCTCTTTATCCTGATTGCGTTGCCGATGAACATGCTGAGCGGCGGGAACACGCCGCTCGACAGCATGCCGTCATGGCTCCAGACCGTCATGCAGGCCTCGCCCTCGACGCACTTCGTCAGCTTCGCCCAGGCGATTCTCTATCGCGGCGCCGGCATCGGCATCGTTTGGCGCGAGTTCCTCGTCGTCGGCGTTGTCGGCATGTTTTTCTTTTTCATGGCGCTGTTGCGGTTCCGCAAAGTGACGGGTACGCCGATCGCATGACGCGTGCGATGGAGAAAAGAAGGGTAACCATGCGTGTGGAATACTTCATCAGGATCTTCTCCGGCGCGGCAGTTGCGGCGCTCATCGCCTGCGCCGCCGAAGGGCCGCGCGATAGCGCCATTCAGCCGGATTTGGATGCACGCCGCAGCGCTCCCACCTCGGCAAATCCCGGCGCGCCCATCGGCAGCCCCTCTCTCTTTCAATCGCCGGCGGCAACGGCGGCGCGCGAGAGTGGGCCGGTGCCGACGTTTCGGCCCCCGCCTGCCTCGTCGCCCCTCGGAGCGGACGGGGTCGCGCGCATCGCCGCCGAGCCCGGCGATCCAAGGCGCGGCCGCGCTTTCGCGCTCGACAATTGCCGTCCCTGCCATGTCGTCGCGCCCAATCAACAATCGGCCGTCCGCTTCGC
>CAYMNX010000237.1:0-4124 GCA_964391905.1 uncultured Rhizobiaceae bacterium | reverse complement strand
TCAGGGAGATTTTGCAAGGGTGGGATCTGCAGGCTTTCCGGAAAAGCCCGCGCTCCTTGCCTTGCCAGCCGCCTCGCGAGGCGCCATAGTGTTCGTAGCTTTCCATCCGGCTCGGCCTGCTTTGCCTTCGCTTCGATCGCGCGGGACGATGCGCGTTTCCAAACTGCCGGAATGAGACAGGAGTCCAGATCGTGAGCCGAAAAAAGGCGCCGGTCGCCGGCGAGTTTTTGTTATTCGACGTGCTTTACGACGACGGGATGCGTACCTCGAACCGAAAAGTACCGAGCGCCGAGTTGCAAGAATGGGATGTCGAGGGATCAGTCCGCGCCATCATCGAAGCGCAGGATCGCGAAATTGCCGAGCGCTCGGGTAAACGGCGCGGCACCATCACTGCAATCAGCCCGTCCGGCGGTCGCGCCAGCGGCGCCCAACCGCGCACCGCCCGCTGAGCGAGCGTTGGCTCCCATGACGAAATTGCCGGCTCCCGGACAGCGCTATCGCAACGTCGAATCAAGGCTCCACGATGCCGAGTGGGTCTTGACGAAAATCTTCACCGGCGCCGACGGCATCGAGTATGCCTCGCTGCAAGCGAGCAGCGATCCGACTCGTCGCAAGACGCTGGCGCTGACGATCATCATGGATCCACGCCGATTTGCCCCGCTCGAGGGTCCGCCAGCGCGGTAACCTGGCAAATCGACGCAGCGATTGATTTTCGCGCGGCGAAGGCCCATAGATATGCGCGATCATCGCTCGACAGCCGCGCGAAGCACCTCATGATATGCAGGTGGCTCGCTGTCGAGGCCTCCTGTATAAGCACCAAAGCAACCGGACGCGCACCGGCGACGCTCAACAACCAAGCAATCTGCGTCTCGCGCTGATATCACCCGTTCGCGGTTTGCCTTTCAGAAAGTTTTACACGTGACCCTTTCCTTTTCCGAACTCGACCTTGTCGAGCCGTTGCAACGTGCCGTTGCGGCGGAAAACTATGACTGCCCGACGCCGATCCAGGCGCAAGCGATCCCCCATCTCCTCGCCGGCCGGGATCTTCTTGGCATCGCCCAGACCGGCACGGGCAAAACCGCCGCATTCGCACTGCCGATCCTGCAACGGCTCGCTGCTACCCGCGCCGCTTTGCAGCGTGGTGCAATGCGCGCGCTGATCTTGAGCCCGACCCGTGAGCTCGCCATCCAGATTCACGAGAGTTTCCGCCGCTATGGCCGGCACCTCTCGCTGCGCTCGGCGGTGATTTTCGGCGGCGTCGGCCAGAAGCCGCAGGTCGATGCACTCGCGCGCGGCCTCGATATTCTGGTCGCGACACCCGGACGTCTGCTCGACCTCCTCGATCAGGGTTTCGTGCGGCTCGATCGCGTTTCGGTCTTCGTGCTCGACGAGGCCGACCGGATGCTCGATATGGGCTTCATCCATGACATCAAGAAGGTAATCGCGAAGCTCCCGCGCGACCGGCAATCGCTGTTTTTCTCGGCCACCATGCCGGCGCCGATCGAAGCGCTCGCCGCTACGATTCTCAAGGATCCGGTGCGGGTCGCGATCACCCCGGCCTCGACCACCGTCGAGCGCATCGAGCAGCACGTCTATTTCGTCGATGGAGCCCATAAGCGCGCGCTCCTTGCCGATCTTCTCAAGGATGCGGCGATCGCCCGCGCCCTCGTCTTCAGCCGCACCAAGCATGGAGCCGATCGGGTGGCAGAGCAGCTGGAGCGTGTCGGCATCCGCGCCGATGCCATCCACGGCAACAAATCGCAATCGGCGCGGCAGCGGGCGCTGGCGAATTTTCGTGAGGGGCATGTGCGCGTGCTGGTGGCGACCGACATCGCCGCACGTGGCATCGACATCGACGGCGTTACCCACGTCATCAATTACGAGCTCCCCAATGTGCCGGAAAGCTACGTCCACCGAATCGGTCGCACCGCCCGTGCCGGTGCGACCGGCATTGCCATCTCGCTATGCGATACTGCCGAGCGCCCCTATCTCAGGGAAATCGAGAAACTCACAAGGCAGAAGTTGATCGTGATATCGGGACACCAGTTTCGCCCGGCGACCGCAGCAGTGCCGTCGCCGGGCCAGCCGGCAGAGCGAGGCCCGAAGCGGCGCCGGCGCCGGAGCCGCCCTCGTCCAGGCCGCGGCTCAGCCGGCCGCGGGGCGCGTCCCGAGGCAGCGCATTGAGAACTGAGGGGCGGCGCCCAGGCTTTGTCGACGTGACCCGATTCGCGAAAGTCTCTTCGGCAGCATCGAGTCGATGAGCGCTGCGACCGGCAAAAGCGGCTCGTGAAATGCGTGCGCTGGGTCACGCCGGCATCTGAGCGGCAGCGGAAGCGCCGTCGCAGCGTCCGGACCGTCACGATTTTGCCACCGACTCGGGATAACGTTGCGGGATAGCAAAGACTCCTGCTTCGTCTCGTAGTATTCTTACCTGCATCGTTTCCGCTTGTGGGTGGGAGCTTCGCTGGTTTGTTACGTACCTTGACGCTTTGAAGCTTCCGCATGCGCGACGATCTCTTGGACGCAAAGGCTGCGGTTGATTGGGCTTTTGCCCAAATCCGGATCTTGCATCGGCGCATCACCCGGTGGCTTGAGCGTGGCCCCTATTTCGCCGTCACCGTCCCCGACACTCAGCCGGGCAAGGAGTTGGTGCGGGTCAAGGAGCGAGAACCGCTACCGCCCGCGGTCAATATCGAGGCCGGCGCGATCATCAACGCGCTACGCATGAGCCTCGATTTGCTGGCTGTCGCGCTCGCCGAGCGCAATGGCCATCTTCGACCGAAGGACATCTGCTTCCCGATTACGAGCAGCGTGATGGAGTTCATCGATCCGGTCGATGGCGCGGTGAAGAAGCTGAGGCGCCTGTCGGATGCCGATCGTCTCGCGGTTGAGCAATTGCGACCCTATCCCGGGGGCGACGAGCGCATCTATTCGCTGCATCAGCTCGATTTGTTGCGCAAGCAGCACCGGCTTGTGGTCGTGAGCGCACGTCCGCGCAGCATGGGGCTCATCAATTGCGGATCGAACTCGGAGCCGGAATTTCTTTATGCCGGCAAGCTCGAAGAAGGAGCGCCGTTGTTTCGGCTTCCCTCCGGTTCCAATGCGAAGGTCGATCTCCGTATCGAGGTCACCTTCAACGACACGCCCTACGCCAATGGTCGGCCGGTGGTGATGACGCTGCGCGACCTCGCGACCCGCACGCAGGAGATCATCGCGAAATTCGATCATTCCACCGCTTGACCGACACGAGCGGATCCTCCCTCGCATCCTTCGTACAGCATCCTGCATCGACGCAGAGCGTCGGCGCTTGCTCTTGCCGCCGTGCTCCAGGATGATGAGCGCAAATAATCGACGGGGAGGAGAAAATCATGAAATTGGGAATATCAGCCATGGGTCGACGGCGCAGCGCCTCTCTCGCCTCTGTCATTCTGGGAGCCTTCCTCGCCCTGTCTGCCAGCGCGGGCGCCGCCGAAGCGATCAAGATCGGCTCGCTCAAAGCCGCCAATGTCGGGCCGGCCTTCATTGCCAAGGAAAAAGGTTATTTCGCCGCCGAGGGGCTCGATGTCGATTTCGCCTATTTCGAATCGGCGCAGCCTGTCGCGGTCGGCGTTGCGTCCGGCGCGCTCGATTTCGGCTGCACCTCGATCTCGGCCGGCATGTACACGCTCGCGGGCCAAGGCGTGCTGCGGATCATTTCCGGCATGTATAGCGAAGCGCCGGGCTTCCATAATTTCGGCATCATGGCCTCGAATAAGGCCGCCGCCGCCGGCCTCAAGTCCTATCAGGACCTGCCCGGACATTCGGTCGCGATCAGTCAAATCGGCTCTCCGGTCCACTACAGCCTCGCCTTGATTGCCGAAAAATACGGCCTCGATCTCAAATCGATGCGGATCGAGCCGCTGCAGGGCATCCCGCAGATCATCTCGGCGGTCCAAGGCAATCAAGTCGATGCGGCGGTCAACACGGCGACGGCGATGAATCCGGTGCTGTTGGCCAATCAGGCGCAGCTTTTGGGCTGGGTCGGCGATGATGCGCCCTGGCAAGCGGCTGTCACCTTCACGACCACCAAGATGATCGCCGAGCATCCGAAGACGGTCGAGGCTTTCCTGCGTGCCTTCAAAAAG
>CAYMNX010000236.1:0-2763 GCA_964391905.1 uncultured Rhizobiaceae bacterium | reverse complement strand
TATAGCCTTCGACGGCAATGGCCGAGGGCTCTTTGGCGGCGGCAGTGCGCGCCAGCGCCCAGCCATAAAGCACGCGGCCCTTTTGGAAGAGTGGCGTGTCGGGCGAGTTGAGATATTTGGGCTGGCCGTCGCCCATGACGCGGCCACCGAACGCGATCATTCGGCCGCGTCGGTCGCCGATCGGGAAGATCACGCGGTCGCGAAAATAGTCGTAAGTCTCGCCGCCGCCTTCGGGCCGGCGCAGCAGCCCCGCCTCGACCAGCAGCGCCTCGGGGTGGCTTTCCTTGAGCAGCGTCCGCTTCAGATGATCGCGGCCATCTGGCGCATAGCCGAGATGAAAGCGGCGGATGGTCGCTTCGTCGAGCCCACGGCGATCGAGATAGTCGCGTGCCCGACGCCCCTCGGGCCCATGCAGCATCTTCTCGAAAAACGCGCCCGCGGCCTCGATCGCGCCCTGCAATGTCGCCTGGCGCGAGGCGCGTTCGCGCTCCTCCGGCGTTTCCTTCGGCACGTCGAGCCCGGCCTGGCGTGCCAATTGCTCGACCGCTTCGGGGAAGGACAGGCCCTCCGTCTGCATGACGAAGCCGATGACGTCGCCATGGGCGCCGCAACCGAAACAATGAAAGAAGCCCTTATCCTCGACCGCGCTGAAGGACGGCGTCTTCTCCTTGTGAAACGGGCAGAGCCCGACATATTCGCGCCCGCGTCGCGTGAGCTTGACGCGCCGCCCGACGATCTCCGCGATCGATAGCCGTTCACGCAACTCATCGAGAAAGCGGGGCGGGAAAGCCATGCGCAATGAGCTTTCAGCTGTCAGCCATCAGCCGCGCCTGCGCGACGGCCGTTGCTGATAGTAACGCGCCGCTCGGGCGCGTCAAAGAAGCACTGACAGTTGACGACTGAGCCGAACGCTATCCCAGCAGCTTCTTCACCACCTGGCTTGCCTTCGAGGGATCGATCTGGCCCGCATATTTCTCGCGCAGCGCGGCAATGACCTTGCCCATGTCTTTGACGCTCGCCGCGCCGACCGCAGCGATTGTCGTCTTGATCGCGGCTTCGGTCTCGGCATCGGACAAGGCCCTGGGCAGGAAGCGCTCGATCACCGCGATTTCGCCGCGCTCTTTCTCGGCGAGTTCGGGCCGGCCGCCTTTTTCGTAGAGCTCGATCGATTCGCGGCGCTGCTTGATCATGCCCTGCATCATCTGCTGGATCTCGGGATCGGCGATGCCGTCGGTATTGCCCTTGGGCCGCGCCTCGATGTCGCGCTCCTTGAGCCGCGCAAGGATCAGCCGCACGGTCGAGACGGTAAGCGCGTCCTTATCGCGCATGGCTTGCTTCAAAGCGTCGTTGAATTGCGCGCGCAGCATGCGAATCACTCCTTTGGCCGGCTCGAAAATTAGCGCAAAGCCGATCTTGACGAAAGAAGAGGGGCGCTCTAAGTGACGGTTCTGACCCGATCACTGTCTTGCTGCGCCGCCCCTTCTCTCGAGCGGCGCGTTTCGGCGCGCATCGGCAACTGCTGACGAGGTTTCCCGTCCCCTGATGAACGAGGCGCCCCTTCCGCCAGCGCGCCCGCCCGGCGCAAACGCGGCTTTGGTCTTGGCCGATGGCAGTGTTTTTTGGGGCCGCGGCCTCGGCGCGTCCGGCATCAGCAGCGGCGAGGTCTGCTTCAATACCAGCATGACCGGCTACCAGGAGATCACGACCGATCCTTCCTATGCCGGGCAGATCATCACTTTCACCTTCCCCCATATCGGCAATGTCGGCAGCAATCTCGAGGATATCGAGACGGTGACGCCGCCAGCACGTGGCCTCGTTCTCCGCGCCGACATCACCGATCCTTCGAATTATCGCGCGCAGCAGCATTTCGATACCTGGCTCAAATCGCGCGGCCTTATCGGCGTTTCAGGCGTCGACACGCGCCGTCTGACGCGCCGCATCCGCGACGGCGGCGCGCCCAACGGCACGCTCGCCTATGCGCCGGATGGCGCGCTCGATATTCGGGCGCTGATCGCCAAAGCGCGCGACTGGCCCGGCCTCGAAGGCATGGACCTCGCCAAGGAAGTGACCTGCCGCCTGACCTATCGTTGGGACGAGACGCAATGGGTGCAAGGCGCGGGCTATGGCAAGCTGACCACGCCGCGCTACCGCGTTGTCGCCGTCGATTACGGCGCCAAGCGCAACATCCTGCGCATGCTGGCATCGGAAGGCTGCGATGTCACGGTCGTCCCCGCGACCGCGAGCGCCGAGGATATTCTGCGCCACGAGCCCGACGGCATCTTTCTCTCCAACGGGCCGGGCGACCCGGCCGCCACCGGGGAATATGCAGTGCCGGTGATCAAGAAGCTGGTCGAGACCGGCAAGCCGCTTTTCGGCATTTGCCTCGGTCATCAGCTCCTGGCGCTCGCGCTTGGCGGAGAGACGCGCAAGATGCCGATCGGCCACCGCGGCGCCAATCATCCGGTCAAGGATCTCGCCACCGGCAAGGTCGAGATCACGAGCCAGAATCACGGCTTCTGCGTCATCCCCGAGAGCTTGCCGAAGAGCGCCGAGGTCACGCAGGTCTCGCTCTTCGACGGCTCGAATGAAGGGCTGAAGCTCAAAGACCGGCCGGTCTTCTCGGTGCAATACCATCCCGAGGCAAGCCCCGGCCCACAGGACAGCCACTATCTCTTCAAGCGCTTCACCGACCTGATGAAGGAGCGCGCGAAGTGAAAGTGTGGCATGAAGGAACATCTATGAGATTCACCTCCCCCCTTGAGG
>CAYMNX010000235.1:0-5660 GCA_964391905.1 uncultured Rhizobiaceae bacterium | reverse complement strand
GCCGGCTACATGCTGGAGGAGAGACATGTCGGCAAGATCCTCACCGGCATGGAGAAATATGTCCCGCACTTTCACAATCACGTGCTGATCGCGCGTGATGAATTGATCCACGACCATCCCGACCAGATCGAGCGCTTTCTCAAAGGCTATTTCGCGACCGTCGCCTTCATGAAGGCGAACCGCGACAAGACGATCGAGATCTCGTCCCGCGTCATGCATATGAGCCCCGCGGTCATGAGCAAGACTTATGATTATGAAATCGACATGCTGTCGCCGGATGGCGCTTTCGATCCGCAGGCGCTTCAGGTCTTGAAAAATTCCTATGTCGAAATGGGCCTGCTCAGCGAACGGCCGCGCGACGACCAGCTGCTCACGACGCAATTCCTGCCGGTGAAGTTTTAAGCCGCGCAAGCTGCGCCGAGCCGCCGCACGGCGCCGGGTCCGGCGAGCGATGCGACCGCCCCCTCGACTTCCGCGATGCGCGCGGCGCTTAAAAGCGCCGCGGCATTGTCGCGGAATTTCTTCAAGATATCGGCTTCGCTCAGCGGTCGCTCGGCGCTGCCGCGATTATAAGGCTCGATGCGCTCGAGTCGGCGCCCGTCGAGCGTCTCGACGATCACCCAACCCTTGAATTGTCCCGGCTTGGCGGTTTTGTCGACCTCGTATTCGACTTTCTGCGCCAGGGCGCGCACCGCCTCGCGCGTCGGATCGCCGCCGCGGTAGCTTTGCCCGTCGAGTTTTCCCGTGACCAGAGCCTCGGCGAGCGAGTATTGCAGCGAGCCCCGGCCCTGCCAGTCATTCTCGGGCGCCACCTTCTTGTCGCGCGGCTCGCAAACGACGCCGATCATGTAATCGGCGATGGGGCAGAGAATCCGCTTCACCGCGTCGGCGCGCAAGCCCTCGGCATGAAGCGCGAGGATCGCATCGAGGAAGGAATGGATCACATGCGCGGCAGGGTAAGGCTTCAGCGACATGCCGCGATATTCCCAGCGCTGCCCCATTCCTTCGGTCAGAGCGGCGAAGTCGAAGCGATAGTCGGGGTCTTGGACATGGCTGCGAAAAAGACCGGAGCCGCCCTCGAACACCTGCAACGGCCCGGTATGGCCGTGCCTTGCCAGCAAAGCCGCCGCGATGCCCGATTGCGCGCCCCAGCCGGCATGGAGATTGGGCGCTTCCGCGCCCTCGCGCATGCCCTGGCCGATCCCGGCCGCGAAGCTCCCGGCGATGCCGACCGCGTTCGCGGTCGCGCGCGCATCGAGCCCCAGGAGCTTGCTCGCGGCGTAGGTGGCGCCGATGGCGCCGAAGAGCCCGGTCGGATGCCAACCGCGCTTGTGAAACTGCAGCGGCGCGGCCATGCCGACGCGGCAGGCGAGCTCGCTGCCGGCGATCAGCGCAACGAGGAAAATCTCGCCATCGCTGTCGAGCGCCTCGCCCAACGCCAATGACGCCGAAAGCAGCGTCGCGGTCACATGAACGATCGTCGCATTGTGCGTATCGTCATAAGAGAGCGCCGAGGCCATGGCGCCATTGGCGATGGCGGCCGCTTGCGGCGCTGTCCGATCGTTGGAGCCGATGATATGGGCGGGTCCCTGCCCGCCCAGGGCGAGAGCACCGGCGCGGATTTTTCGCCCGTAATCCTGTGCTGCGGTTGCGAAGACAACGCCGATCGTATCGAGAATGTGCCGCCGCGCGGCCGCGACAATATCCGCGGGAATATCGTTAAAACGGAGAGTGACGCTCCATTGCGCCAATTCTTCGCTGAGGCTTGGCATCGGTTATCCTCGCCATCCTATTTCATGGATATAAAGCATATCCGAATTGCGCGCCCTGCCGCCAACCGTCTATTCTCATGGGAACGCGCCGAAACAGCGGGAAATGGGAGACCGATCATGAGCGCATCCAGCACCTCGACAACGCCCGACCATGTTCGCAAAGCATGGAAGGAAGCGCATGTCTCGCCGCTGTGGGAGCAGCTCGAGGCGCATTCGACCGAGGTCAGCCGCGATCGTCCCTATATCTGGAAGTGGCAGGCGATGCGTCCGCTCATCGAGGATGCGCTCAACCTCAAGGACATGGCGGCGATCCAGCGCCGCGTGCTGACGCTCGTCAATCCCAATCTCCGCACGGCCTCGCCGATGGGCGCGACGCCAACGCTGACGGCAGCGCTACAAATCCTGAAGCCCGGCGAGAGCGCGCGGCCGCATCGCCATTCGCCCAATGCGCTGCGCTTCGTGCTCGAAGGCGAAGGCGCCTACACCATCGTCGATGGCAAGGAATGCCTGATGGAGGAAGGCGACCTCGTCACCACGCCCGGCTGGACCTGGCATGAGCATGTGCATAAGGGCAGCCGGCCGATCATCTGGCTCGACTCCCTCGACGTACCGCTCCATCGCTATCTTGGCACCGACGGGTTCGAGCCAGGACCGCCCAACAAAATGCCGCCGACTTTCGATGATTCGCTGTTCGCGGTCGCCAATGTCGTGCCCGACGGGATCGAAGCCAATCCCAATTTCTCGCCGGTCTTTCGCTATCCCTGGGCGCAAGCAGCCGCCGCTCTCGCCGCCGCGCCGGTCGCGAAGGATGGCGCGCGACGCGTGCGCTATGTCAATCCGATGAATGGCGGGCCGGTGATGTCGCTGATCGATTGCTACCTCGTCGAGCTTGCCGATGGCGAGACCTTGCCGGTGCGCTCGAGCGCGAGCATGGTCATGGCCGTCGTCGAAGGAAACGGTACGACGCAGATCGGCGACGAGACGATCGGCTGGGAGCCGAAAGACATCTTTTCGATCCCGACCGGCGCCTGGGTGCGCCACCGCGCCAAGGGCAAGGCGCGGTTGTTCGTTGTGAGCGATCGCGAGGTGTTGCGCCGCCTCGACCTGCTCGAGGAAGAATACGGCGGAAGGGCCTAAGCAAGCATCATCATGACAAATCCGATCACAGAAACGCCGGTGCTGATTGTCGGTGCCGGCCCCGTTGGTCTTGCCCTCGCCATCGAGCTCGGGCGCCGCAATGTCGATTGCGTGATGATCGAGCAAAGCGACGGGGTCATCTATCACCCGCGCGCGACCGCGCTCAATGCACGAACGATGGAGTTCCTGCGCCGCTGGGGCCTGTCGGAGCGCGTCAAGCGCGACGGGACGCCGCCCGATTTCCCGCACACCGTGCTCTATTTGACCGGTCTCAACGGCTTCGAGATCGCGCGCATCGAACGGCCGAGCCATGGCGGAACGAAACCGTCGCCGATCAGCCCGGAGCGGCCGCAGCGCTGCAACCAGATCTTCCTCGATCCGATCCTGCGCGATTGCGTTGCGACCCTTCCTTCCATCGATCTGCGCTACAAGACGAAGTTCCAATCGCTCGTCGAGCAAGGCGACAAAGTCATCGCCACGGTCAAGGATTTGGCGAGCGGTGAAGACCGTCAGATCGCGGCGCAATATGTGCTCGATTGCAGCGGCAGCCACAGCCCGATCCGGCGCCAATTCGGCATCCGCATGGCGGGACAGACGGAAGTCGAATATCACCTCAGCGTCTTCATGCGCTTGCCGGAGCTGTGGAAGCACCACGATAAAGGCAAGGCGGCGCTCACCTTCTTTGTCGATGAGAAAGGGAGCTGGCGCAACCTCGTCATGATCGACGGCAAGGAGCTTTATCGCTTCGCGCTCTCGGGCAAGGAATTCTACGATAGTCCCGAAGCGGTCGACGTCACCAAATACTTCAACGAGATCGCCGGCGAGAACGTGCCGCGCGAGATCCTCTCGGTCATCCGCTGGAGCGCCTGCGACATCGTGGCCGATAGATATCGCGTCGGCCGCGTCTTCCTCGCCGGCGACGCGGCGCATCAGAATCACCCCTCGGGCGGCTTCGGCCTCAATACCGGCATGGGCGATATCGACGATCTCGGCTGGAAGATCGCGGCGACGCTTCAAGGCTGGGGCGGCCCCGCCTTGCTCGATTCCTATGAGGTCGAGCGGCGCCCCGTGGGCTTGCGCAACATCAACCAGGCCTATACCGGCCATGCCGACAATCGCGACCGGCCATCGCACCCCGACATCGCCAAGGACACGCCCGAAGGCGCGGCGGCGCGCGCCCGGATGAGAGAGCAGATCCTTTCAAGCCAGCCCGCCATGGTCCTGACGGATGGAATCGCCTTGGGCTATCGCTACGATCCCTCGCCCATTGTCTGGCCGGACGGCACGCCGCCCACGCCCGACACGATCAGCCTTTACGTGCCGACGGCCCGGCCGGGCTCGCGCGCGCCCCACGCCTGGATCGCGGAAGGGAAGTCGACCGTTGATCTCTTCGGCGGCGGCTTCGTGCTGCTGCGCTTCGACGGCGCGCCCGAGACGAGCGCGATCGAAACCGCTTTCGCGGGACGCAAGGTGCCGCTCGAGACGGTCGCGATTGCCAATCCCGAAATTGCCCAACTCTACGCCAACAAGCTCGTCCTGGTGCGACCCGATGGGCATGTCGCGTGGCGATCGGATTCCTTGCCCGTCGATCCGACGAAACTCGCCGATTACGTCCGCGGTGCGGTAAGCTAGACCCGACCGTCTGACGGGGAGGGCTTGCCATGAAATGCGTCGAGATCGTCGCAACAACCGGTATCGAGGGTTTGCGTCTCGCGGAGCGGCCGACGCCGAAGATCGGACCGCGCCAGGTTCTGGTGCGCATTCGGGCCGCCTCGCTCAATTATCGCGACGTCATGATCCTCTCCGGAAACTACGCGCGCGGCGTGTCGCTGCCGCGGATTCCGCTGTCGGACGGCGCCGGCGAGATCGTCGAGGTCGGATCGGAAGTGACGCGCGTCGCGGTCGGCGATCGCGTCTGCGGCACCTTCTTTCAGCGCTGGACCACGGGTCCGGTCTTCCCCGAGATCCAGGACGCAGCGCTGGGCGGCACCGCCGAAGGCGTTCTGACCGAATTCGCGCTCCTTGAGGGCGATGGCGTCGTGCGCTTCCCCGATCACTTGAGCTTCGCGGAGGCCGCGACCTTGCCTTGCGCCGGCCTCACCGCCTGGCATGGCCTTGTCGAAGCGGGCGGGCTCAAGGCCGGCGACACCGCGCTCTTCCTTGGCACGGGCGGCGTTTCGGTCTTGGGAATGCAGCTCGCCCACGCCGCGGGCGCGCGCACCATCATCACCTCATCGAGCGATGAGAAGCTCGATCGTGCGAGGAAGCTCGGCGCGAACGAGACCATCAACTACAAGACCAACCCGAAATGGGCCGCGACCGTGCGCGAGATCACCGGCGGGCGCGGCGTCGATACGGTGCTCGACGTCGCGGGCGGCTCCTCCACCCAGGGTGCGCTCGAAGCGCTGCGCCATGGCGGAACGCTCGCGATTATCGGCGGCCGATCGGGTCCGGGCGGCGAGCTCGACCGCCGCTTTGTCCTGCAGAAGGGTCTTCGCGTTCGCGGCATCAATGTCGGCAGTCGCGAGATGTTCGAGGCGATGAACCGCGCGATCGCGGTTTCCGGCCTGCAGCCGGTGGTCGACCGCACCTACGAGCTCAAGGATGCCGTCGCCGCTTACCGCGACTTCATGACCGGCAAGCATTTCGGCAAGATCGTCATCACGCTTTAACACAACTGCAAATGGAGCGTGAGCGCCGTCAGGGCGAGCTCCCGAAGGGCGCAGGATGTTCATGCCGCGTCACGCATGA
>CAYMNX010000234.1:0-4164 GCA_964391905.1 uncultured Rhizobiaceae bacterium | reverse complement strand
TTCCTGTTGTTTGCCATGCTCGTGGCGGATCACGCGCTCGGCGCGGTGCTGGCGTTCGGGTCATGAGACGGATCGCGGCGGTGGATGACTGGCGGAAACGGCAGCGCGGCAAGAACCTGGCGCTTTTGGGCGTTTTGGTGGCGCTGATCGCGCTCCTCTATTTCGTCACCATCGCGCGGATGGGGCTGGTGCAATGACGAAGCGCGAGAAGAGCGGCCGCAAGAATGTGACGGCGCTCGCCCTTCTCGGCATTGTCGGGGCGATGTCGGTGCTGGTCTCTTTCTCCGTGCCGCTCTACCGCATGTTCTGCGCCGCGACCGGCTATAACGGCACGACACAGCGCGCCGAGGCGGCGCCGGATCAGATCGTTAAAAGCCGCACCATCACCGTGCGCTTCAACGCCGCCATCGCGCCGGGCCTCGACTGGCAGTTCCGGCCCGAGCAGATCTCGGTCGATGTTCATCCCGGCGAGACCAAGATCATCCATTATCGCGCCGTCAATTTCAGCAAGGAGCCCACCACCGGGACCGCGACCTTCAACGTCACGCCGGACAAGGCCGGGCCTTACTTCGACAAGATCCAGTGCTTCTGCTTCACGTCGCAGCATCTGAAGCCCGGCGAGAGCGCCGATCTTCCCGTGCAGTTCTTCGTTGATCCCGATATCGTCAAGGACCACAACGACGACGATATCGACACGATCACGCTGAGCTACACCATGTTCCGGGCCAAGGACGATAGCGGCGAGCCGCTGCGCTCCTCGGCGGTTTCGCCCACCAATTCCGTCACCACCAATTCCGTCAATTGAGCGTCGAGCCCCAAAAATGACAACCGAGCCCGCCCAACACGCCGCCGACTATCACGGCCACAAGCATCCCTATCATCTCGTCGATCCGAGCCCCTGGCCTCTTACCGGCGCGCTCGTCGCGGGCGTGCTGGCGATCGGCGGCGTCATCTTCATGCATGGTGGCGGCTGGGGGCTGATGGTCGCGGGCTTCCTCGGCGTGCTCTGCGTCATGTTCGTGTGGTGGCGCGACGTCATTCGCGAGGCGGTTTACGGCGGCTATCACACGCCGGTCGTGCAGATCGGGCTGCGCTTCGGCATGGCGCTCTTCATCGCCTCCGAGGTCATGTTCTTCGCCGCGTTCTTCTGGGCCTTCTTCGCCTCGGCGCTCTTCCCGAACGAGGCGACCGGCGGCGTCTGGCCGCCCAAGGGCATCCATCCCTTCGATCCCTGGGAATTCCCCTTTCTCAACACGCTGATCCTGCTCACCTCGGGCACGACCGTCACCTGGGCGCATCACTCGCTCCTCGAAGGCGATCGCAAGGGGCTGATCCAGGGCTTGGCGCTGACAGTCTTCCTCGGCCTCTCCTTCACCGGCTTCCAGGCCTATGAATATGCCCATGCGGCATTCGGCTTCACCCAGGGCATCTATCCTTCGACCTTCTTCATGGCGACGGGATTCCATGGCGCGCATGTCATCATCGGCACGACCTTCCTCATCGTCTGCCTCCTCCGCGCCCGCGCCGGCCACTTCAAGCCCGACCATCATTTCGGCTTCGAGGCCGCGGCCTGGTATTGGCACTTCGTCGACGTGGTCTGGCTCTTCCTCTTCATCTGCATCTATTGGTGGGGCGGCGGCAGCGCGATCGGCGCCGAATAGTCGATGAGCGGCGCGGGTCCGGATTATCCGCCGGTCTCGCCGCTCACCGCGGCGCTCTTCTGCCGCTGTCCGCGCTGCGGTGAGGGCAAGCTCTATAACGGCCTCTTGACCGTCGCGCCGCGTTGCAAGGCATGCGACCTCGACCTCGCCGCGCAGGATGCGGGCGACGGCCCCGCGGTCTTCGTGATTCTCATCCTCGGCGCGCTCGTCGTCGCGCTCGCGATCTTCGTCGAAGTCACCTTCGCGCCGCCGATCTGGGTCCATCTCCTGCTGTGGACGCCCGTCATCATCGGCGGCGCCATTCTGCTGCTGCGGCCGCTCAAGGCCTGGCTCATCGCGATGCAGTACCGCCATCATCTCTTGGAGCGCGCGGATCGGCCGCGCGCCTGACGCCCCGATGCGACAGCGCTCGCTCATCTGGCCGTCCTTCTGGGCCGGCCTCGGCTTCCTCATTCTCGTGGCGCTCGGCACCTGGCAGGTGCAGCGCCTCCATTGGAAAGAGGGGCTGATCGCCGCGCGCGAGGCCGGCATTCATGCGGCGCCGACGGGGCTGCCGGCGACGCTTGCGGCGGCACGCGCGCTCGAATTTCATCCGGTGCGCGCGGAAGGCCAATTCCTCAATGATCGCGAGTTCTATCTGAACGCGCCCTCTTTGCGCGGCGATGCCGGGTACCACATCATCACGCCGCTCCTGCTCTCGAGCGGCGCGACCCTGCTCGTCGACCGCGGCTTCGTTCCGACCGACCGCAAGGCGCCCGAGACACGCGCAGCAGGCGAGCCGTCGGGGCGCATCAGCGTCACCGGGCTTTTGCGGATCCCGTCCGAAGGCAGGCCGAGCTGGTTCACGCCCGACAATGATCCCGCGCGCAACCAGTGGTTTTTCATCGATGTCGCTGCGATGGCGAGCGCGCAAAAGCTCGATCGCGTTCTGCCCTTTTACATCGAGGCCGATGCGAGCCCCAATCCCGGCGGCCTGCCGCAGGGCGGGCAGACCGTGACCGAGCTCCCGAACAATCACTTACAATATGCCATCACCTGGTATTCTCTGGCGGTGGTCCTCGTCGTGATCTACGTCCGCTTTGCGCGCCGCCGCTTGGGAGGAGAAGGTTTGGGAGAAGAAGAGTGAGCACCAGCGCTTACGCCCAGCTCGAAGCTCGCTTCCGCCGTCTCGGCACCTTGCAGGAGGCCCAGGCGGTGCTGCACTGGGATCTCGCGACCAATATGCCCGAAGGCGGGGCCGAGGCGCGGTCCGAGCAGCTTGCCGGCCTGAAGCTCGTCTGCCACGAGATCATGACCGATCGGGCACTGCCCGATCTCCTCGATGGCGCCGCGGCGCAGAACGATCTCGATCCATGGCAGCGTGCCAATGTCAAAGAGATGCGGCGCTCCTGGCTTCACGCCGTCGCGGTTCCGGCCGACCTCGTCGAGCGCTTCTCGAAAGCATGCTCCGCCTGCGAGATGGCGTGGCGCAAGGCGCGCCCGGCCGACGATTTTGCCGCGATCCTGCCGCATCTGCGCGAGGTTCTCGAGCTCACGCGCGAACGCGCCGCGGCGAAGGCGGCACGGCTCGGCGTGACGCCCTACGACGCGCTGCTCGATCAATACGAGCCGGACGGCACCGCCGCGGCGATCGATGCCGTGTTCGAGCCCTTGGAGCGGCATCTCCCCGCGCTCATCGACGAGGCGCTCGCGGCACAGGCGCACCGCCCGGCGCCGCTGCCGCTGACCGGCCCCTTTCCGATCGAGGCGCAGCGCCGGGTCGCGGTGAAGCTGATGGAGCGCCTCGGCTTCGATTTCGATCATGGCCGGCTCGATATCAGCCTGCATCCGTTCTGCGGCGGGACGCCCGACGATGTGCGCATCACCACGCGCTACGACGAGGGCGATTTTCGCCGCGCGTTGATGGGCGTGCTGCACGAGACCGGTCATGCGATGTATGAGCGCGGTCTGCCGCGCCAATGGCGGCGCCAGCCGGTCGGCGATGCGCGCGGCATGAGCATTCACGAAAGCCAATCGCTTCTGGTCGAGATGCAGGTCTGCCGCTCGCGCGCGTTCCACGAATTCGCCGCGCCCCTTCTGCGCGAGGCCTTCGGCGGGAGCGGCCCCGCCTGGGAGGCGGAGAATCTCTACCGCCTCAATACCGAGGTCGCGCGCGGCCTCATCCGCGTCGACGCCGATGAGGTTACCTATACTGCGCATGTGATCCTGCGCTATCGCCTGGAGCGCGCCCTCCTTGCCGGCGATCTGAAGCTCGAGGAGCTGCCGGCGGCGTGGAACGAGAGCATGCGCGCGCTCGTCGGGCTCGAGCCGCCGAATAATCGCGAGGGCTGTCTCCAGGACATCCATTGGTATGACGGCGCCTTCGGCTATTTTCCGACCTATACGCTCGGCGCGATGACGGCGGCGCAGCTCTTCGACGCGGCCAAGCGCGCCGATCCCGCGATCGAGCCGGGGATCGCGAAGGGCGAATTCGCGCCGCTCTTCCAATGGCTCCGCGCCCATG
>CAYMNX010000233.1:0-2255 GCA_964391905.1 uncultured Rhizobiaceae bacterium | reverse complement strand
ATCATCGGCGGTGGTTTTTCGGGGTGCGCCGAGGCCCATCAGCTGACGATCGCCGGCGCCTGGGACGTCACATTGATCGAAGCAGCCCCGTTTCTTGGCGCGGGCGTGCGGACGCAATGGTATGGGGGGCATCCCTATACCTTTGGTCCGCGGCATTTTCTGACACAAAACAGGGCGGTCTATGAATATCTCGATCGCATCATCCCTATTCGCCTCTGCCCTGAGCACGAATTCTTGACCTACGTCGAGCCAGACAACGCTTTCTATAACTATCCGATGAATACCGGCGATATCGATAGGATGCCGGATGCCGCGGAAGTATGGCAAGAGGTGCGTCAGGCGAAGCTATCGGTCGAGGGCGTCAAGAATGCCAAGGATCTCGAGGCGTACTGGATAGCCTCGGTCGGCCGTCGTCTCTACGAGAAGATGGTCAAATACTACAACATGAAGATGTGGGACGTCGATGATTGCCGGAAGATCGATACGTTCAACTGGTCGCCGAAAGGCGTTGCGCTGAAAGAAGGGCCGCGCGCCGCCTGGGATACTGCGATCTCCGGCTACCCCTACGCTCCGGACGGTTACAACAGATATTTCGACATCGCCACGGAAGGGGTTCGGATTTTCATGAACACGAAAATCGAGCACTACGACACGCCGCGCAAGACATTCGTGATCAAGGGTGAGAAACATAAATTCGACCTGGTTGTCAGCTCCCTGCCTCCGGACATACTGTTCGATTGCTGTTACGGGGAACTCCCTTTCATGGGACGCGATTTTCATAAGATCGTGTTTCCGACCGAGAGCGTCTTTCCGAAGAACGTCTATTTCCTCTACTACGCCAACGACGAAAAGTTCACCCGTCTCGTCGAATACAAGAAATTTACGCACCACCAATCGCCGACGACGCTGGTCGGCATGGAGATTCCGTCGCTCAACGGCAAGCACTATCCGATGCCGTTCAAGGCTGAGATCGAAAAGGCGTCAAAATACTACGCCGAGATGCCTGAAGGCGTATTTTCGATCGGTCGCGCCGGAAGCTATCGTTATGGCCTCGATATCGACGACTGCATCGAACAGGCGATGGAGATGGCGCGGCAACTCCGCGAGGGCGGCCAGGATCACCCTGTCCCCGTCAAGCGTTGGCGCGACTAATCTGGTTTTTACGCCCCAAATTGGCGCG
Source organism: uncultured Rhizobiaceae bacterium (assembly GCA_964391905.1). GTDB lineage: Bacteria > Pseudomonadota > Alphaproteobacteria > ATCC43930 > CGMCC-115725 > CAIKMD01. The sequence goes on along the minus strand of CAYMNX010000233.1, from coordinate 1,075 downwards.
CACATATCTATCGACCTGGGCAAGGGTCCGCTGCGGCGTGAAGCTGAAGCGCTCACGAAGCTTCGTTATGTCGATAGAGAAAGAACCCCTCGCTTCTGTCCGGTTCTCCACTACTGAGCGAGACTTCGTCAATTCGACGATTCTTCTGACGACTTCCTCGATCGTCGAGGGCTCGCTCGCGCCGAGATTCACCACATCCGCCCCTTCGGGCCGCAGATCGAGAATATGCGCCGTCAACCGAGCCAGCTCTTCGACATCCACGATATTGTTGAACTTCGCGGCGGGGTTAAAAATCGAGATCAGTTCTCCCTTCAATGCCTTTGACAGAACGCGGCCGATCCACGGCGTGAAATAGCCAGGCCCGACTACGCCGGGCAAACGCACGCTAAGGCTAGCGCAGACATCGGAGAATTCTCGTATGATCAGCTCAGCCGCATATTTGGAAGCACCATACATCGTGGGGCAAAAAAACGGCGTTTTTTCGGTCAGTTCACCGCCTGGCACGTCGCCATAGAGTGAGACAGTTGAGAGGTTGAATGCAAATCGCGCGCCAACGCGCCTCGCATATTCCATCAGCCGAAGGGTACCCAGGACGTTGACGTCGATGTAGTCCGTTAAACCGCTCACTGGTCGCGCGTTGGGGTGAGCAGCGGCAGCGTGGATAATGACGTCGCTGGCGGGAACATTATCCAGCCCCCTTGCTAGGTCGCAGCGGATCCACTGAATTGGCCGACTCGCCGACACAGCCGGGGGAGAGGCGCTACGGTGGAGCGCGAGGACTTGATAGTTCTGCGTGGCAGCAAAGCTGGCGGCTAAGTGCCGACCGATGAACCCGCTCGCCCCTGTGATAAGAACTCTTGGCATAATCCAATCCCGATTCTGCCACTATGCGCGGCTTATCGTCCTATGCAACCGCATCTCCACGGAATGCGAATCGTCCAGGAGCCTATTGCGAAATTAGCGGGAAATCGACGGGGCTTTAGTCACCGATTAGGACCATTTGCTCGTATGCGTAGATCCGGCATCTTTTGCGCGAGGATAGCGCCCAGTTGAAGTCGACGCCACATGTGCTACC
>CAYMNX010000232.1:0-3257 GCA_964391905.1 uncultured Rhizobiaceae bacterium | reverse complement strand
GTTTGTCCTCGCTTTCGGCTCCGGCCCAATCTCTGAAGGCTTTCCGCATGAGCGACTGATACTCAGGACTCGCGACGCGCTCGGCTATTTTTTCGTCCTTCATGTCGAGGCGGGCCATGATCTCGACGATAGTTTGCGCCTGCTCCGCCATTTCGGCTTGGACCATTCTGAGCCAGTGCTCGAAGAAGTCGTTTACCTTCCGCTGCTCGCGCTCGGACCACGCGCCAGCCGCGGCCGCCAAAAAGCCGCCGAGAAATGGGATCGCGCCGCTAGCTGCATTGAGCACACCGCGCACCGCACCGCTACCCAGGAGGCGCTTCGGCGGTTCCGGCGGAACGGCTTCAATCTCCTGATTCGTCGCCATCGTCGACCAAATCCGCGGCCATGGATGAAAGGCACCTCCCAAGACTCGATTCGACCTTCGACACTATGTTGCCGGTCCTCACTTCAGCATTTCGGCTAAAAACCGTTTGAATACAGGGAGCACTTGATCGAAGGTCGCGCTCAATAGAGGCGTTGAGGATGACGGTGCCGCCCAAAGGCTGGATTTTGTGATGAGGTTTTCGCCCTCAAGGGCTAGGGCGAACCACCCGCGCCGACCAGCGGGGCGAGGTAGATAGATGATCTGATACATCTCCGTAGCGCCTTGGACCGATAGGTCGGCGAACTCGCGCACCTGCGGCTGGTACATGGTGACGAGCTGCGGCGCCCAGGTGCCGGCACGGAGTTGAAAATTCTGTACATTAGTTTGATGCGCTAGTGCGTGTGCCCGCTTTTCGTCGGCTGTCTGCCGCTCTGCCACCGCGCTAGCCCGAGCTTCGGCTTGGCGCTTGGCGATCAGTTCCTGAAGGTCGTTCTCGGCCGGCATCCATGCACCCTGTGACTTTCTGTGACCTATCACCTAGGAGATAGGCATTACTTGTGGCCTCTTCAAGATATGACCACTACATTTTGATTGCCTCAGCCTGGAATCCTCTTTTGTAGTCGGCCCCGCCCATCGATTGCGGCGGAGTAGCCGGCCGTTGGTTCGCCCTCGGCGCGCATCACCGCTGCACACGAATGAACATTTCCCAGCGTTCCCAGCCATTCCCGGTTATTACCGGGAACGTGGGAATTACTGGTGACGAGTGGTAACGGCTTGGCGAAGTACTTGAAAACTAAGGAAAAAATTTTGGGAACGACAATAATTCGCTTGATCGTAACTTATTGATTCTGCTACGTTTCCAGTTACCAGCTCCCCTTAAGGAAGGAGGGCTTTCAAGAGCCCCCTTCTTCCTTAGCAGGCTGGATTGCTGAACCAGAGGGAAAGGTCGTCACCATGTTTGCTGCCGTCGCGAATACCGTTCATGCCCGCGCGTCCGAGCGCCCGGTCGTCTACCAACGGCAAGGCGAGAGCTTCACCGACGCCGCTGCGCGTTACCGGCGCGACACAGGGCACGCCGGTTGGTGCATCATCGTCATGCGTAAAAAATAAATCCGCGATCGACTCTTGAAGCGGGAGGCAGCCTAACTTATCGCGTGCGCGCGCCCGTGCGCGTTAGGGGCGTCGGGGTTGGGTTCCATCTCGCCCCGATCATGAAGCGGCCCGGCTGCGAGTGAGCTTCCGATACACCATGTAGTAGGCAATGACGGCGCTCGCGATGGCGAGCGGCCCCCAGAGCGGCGCCAATAGCAGGAAAGCCCAACCGGCGCTGTCTCCCGCCGAAGCGTCGTTGGGCGCTGCACTCGCGGTAGCCCACCATTTCAGCAACTCCATAGCAGCGACAACGGCCAAGAGAAACGAGGCAATCGCGGCGATCAACCCTGCGCAAGCCGCACCGAGTTTTCGCATTTGGGATCTCCACCGCTGTGAGCTGGCGTCCACCTTAATGCGAGCGTGTTTACCGGCGGTGCTGTAAGCCTCGCGATATAACGTTCGGCACGCTGCGCAAGTGTTCGCTCGAAAAATATCCGATTTTGATTTTGCTGAACAGTGTGAGAAACTAGAAGGGTGATGGGATAGCGCTACACGCGCGCCCCATCTACAATCCCCGAGCAATCGAAACGTACCCCGCGGCGACGCGCGAGCGCCGCTGCGCGCTCGACAATAAGAACAGGAGGCATCGAAGGATGAACCCCGCTCAAGAACGACTGATCAAGACTTCCGAGCTCGGCTCTGCGGGCGTCCCCTACCGGCGTTCGCGGATCATGCAGCTCGTCGCGGCCGGCGCGTTCCCGGCGCCGATCAAGCTCTCGACGCGGCGCAACGTCTGGCGCGCGAGCGACATCCAAAGCTGGATCGCGCGCGTCGCTACAATGCGGTGACGTAACGGCGCCTCTCGGGCAGCAATCGGCATTCAACAACCAGTCTCCGGTGAACGGAGCGATGCAAGGAAGAACAAGAAGAAATGACCTGGGGCATCCAAAACTACAGCGCTACGCCGAGCGCGAACACGCAGATAAACGGCATCAACATCGCGCCGGGGTGTCCTTCGTCGAGCGCGGGGCCGTTCTTTCGGCAAATCATGGCCGACATCAAAGCGGCGCTCGACGCTCAAATAATCGGTGTACCAGCCGGAGCTATTTTCTGGTTCCATCGCACCACCGCGCCGACAGCGTGGCAGGCGCTCGATGGCTCGGCAATCAGCCGCGCAGCAAATCCGATCCTCTTTGCCGATTGGGGGACAACGTACGGCACTGGCGACGGCAGCACGACGTTCAACGTGCCCGATTGGCGCGGGCGCACGCCGATCGGATATGACCCCGGCAATGCTACAGGGCGAATGACGGCTGCGGCTGCGGGCGGTCTTTCCGCCGCCGCTATAGGTAACACTGGCGGCGATCAAATTCATACCCTTACGCAGGCCGAATTGCCGGCACACACCCACACGGCAACAACGACTGTTTCGATTACCGATCCCGGCCACGCTCATACGTATGGGAGCGCAGGCAGCGGGTTGGTAGGAGGGCCGAGCAATGCTGGCGTGGCGACTCCTGTCTCCGGCAACACCGGGGCGAGCACGACCGGGATAACGGCGACTGCTTCGACCACCGTAGCAAATACCGGGGGCGGCGACTTCCATAACAACGTACAGCCGTCAATCGTCGCCCTTCCTTGCGTGAAGCTCGGCTAACGATCGCCTTAAAAGGTGCGATGCCGTCCGCACCACGGGCCAACAAAAAGAAAAAGGTTAGGTAGATGCAGCTTCTCGGCCAGCTTCTCGGCGGCGGCAGCAACGCCGCGCCCGCGCAAACCCCGTCTGCGCAAGCACCGGCGC
>CAYMNX010000231.1:0-3648 GCA_964391905.1 uncultured Rhizobiaceae bacterium | reverse complement strand
GGCGCGAAACGTGTCGTAGTGACATCAACGGCCTTGCTCCCCCCGGCCACACGCATCGTCGCGCGTGTGACGAGTACATCGCCATCACTGTATTTTGCGGAAATCGCCCGCAGATGCGCGGCATCGCCGCTCTCGGCCGCGGCCGCATCGATCGTCGTGACGTCCTCGATCTCGCCCAAAGGCACGACGAACGGCACCAGCCCTTGCGGCAGCTTGGCGTTTCCCCACGCCTCGCGCCATGGATTGGGATCGTCCCACAGCACCGGGCCCTTGTCGCTTTCGAGCACGGCCAAGACAATCAAGGGCTTGCTCGGCGTCTCGGCGAACGGAATGCCCTGCTCGCGCAGCAGGCGCTCGATCGCGTCGGCGCGAAAATGAAAGGTATAGTCGGCAAGATAGCGGACCGTCGAGTGGCGCTCGTTGCCGACCTCGAACCCCTGAATGAGATCGTTGAGCGTCGCATCGCTGGCGGGCGGCAGCCGCGCACGATCCCGCGCCAGGGTGAGGCGATCGAGCAGCGCCGCATAGGCGCGTCGCGCGCCATCAAGACGCGCGGCGTCCCGCGCCGCATTGGCGTTGGCGGCCGTCGCATCGACCGGAACCGACACCACGAAGAGATCCGCGCGGCCCGCAGCCGCGGCCGAAAACGCAACCAGAACCGCCGCCACCGCGGCCATCATCGCGAAAAGCCCGCGTCTCACCGCCTGCCCTCCCGTGGCGCGGGTCTTAGCGCAGATCATCCGCCAACACCATAGATCGGACGCGCGGCGCTGGGCTAAGGTCCGCCTGCCAATCGGGAGGTGCTCATGGATCTTGCGCTCAAAGGAAAGGTCGCGCTCATCACCGGCTCCAGTCGCGGCATCGGCCGGTCGATCGCCGAGATGCTGGCGCGCGAGGGATGCGGGGTCCTGCTGACTGGCCGCGATGCTGCCGCGCTCGATGCGACCGCACACGCTATCATGGCAGGCGGCGGAACGGCGAAAACCCATCTCGCGGAATTGCGCGACGAGGCCGCACCCGCTGCCCTGATCGCGGCGGCGAAGCGCGAATTCGGTCGGCTCGATATGCTGGTCAGCAATGCCGGCGCGACCAAGCGCGGCGATTTCCTCGCGCTCACCGACGCCGATTGGCAGGACGGCTTCGCGCTCAAATTCTTCGCGCATGTGCGCCTCGCGCGCGCCGCCTGGCCCTTGCTCAAGGCGGCGGGCGGCTCGATCCTGGCGATCGGCGGCAACGGCGCGGCCAAGCCGACCGCGGATTTCACCATCGGCAGTTCCGTCAATGCCGGCGTCGCCGCCTTTCACAAGGCGCTCGCCGATATCGGCAAGCGCGACGGCATCCAGGTCAACACGATCCATCCCGGCCATGTCGATACCGACCGGATGCGGCGCCAGATGCGCATACGCATGGAGAAGACGGGGCTCGACATGGAAGCCCAGATCGAAGCCTATCGCCGCGAGCTCAACGTGCCGCGCCTCGGCCTTCCCGAGGATGTTGCGGCGCTGGCGGCCTTCATCCTCTCGCCCCGCGGCCGCTGGCTGCATGGGGCGACGATCATCATGGACGGCGGCGAGATCGAAATGCTTTAGTGGCAAGGACGAGGGAGGAAATACGTCTTGTCGGAGCTCGCGACGGAGCCGAGAGCGGGTAAGGCACCGGGCCAGGATGCCGGGATGCCGGCCATTCGCCTCGACCATGTCAGCAAATGGTTCTTCAAGAACGGCAAGCGCTTCATCGCGCTTGACGACATCACGGCGGATATCGCCGACGGCGCCTTCATCGCTTTGGTCGGCCCCAGCGGCTGCGGCAAAACCACGATCTTCAACATGATCGCCGGCTTTGCCCGCCCCGATCGCGGCGCCGTCGTCTATCGGGGACGGCCGATCACCGCGCCCAATATCGGCATCGGCTACATGACGCAGAAGGATGCGCTCCTGCCCTGGCGCAGCGTTCTCGCCAATGTGATGTTGCCGCTCAACCTGCAAAAGGTGCCGGAAGCCGAAGCTAAGGAGCGCGCGCTCTCGATGCTGCAGCGCGTGGGCCTCAAAAGCTTTGCCGATCATCTGCCGAAGGAGCTTTCGGGCGGCATGCAGAAGCGCGCGGCGCTCGCCCGCACCCTCGTCTTCAATCCCGCGACCTTGCTGATGGACGAGCCTTTCGGCAATGTCGACATCCAGCTCAAGCTGCAGTTGCAGCGCGAACTCATGAAGCTCTGGGAGAGCGCGCGCAAAACCGTGGTCTTCGTTACGCACGATCTCGAGGAAGCGATCGCGCTCTCCGATCGTGTCATCGTCCTGTCGCGGCGCCCGGGCCGGATCAAAGCGATCGTGCCGATCGATCTGCCGCGGCCGCGCGATCCGGTGGCGATCCGCTTCGAAGCCTCGTTCCAAGCGATTCATCGCGAGCTCTGGGATCTGACCGACGCCGCGCCGGAGGATGAGGATGGCTGACGCGGCCGCCCTCCAGGATGAGATCGTCGATCCCGCCATTGCCGAGGAACGGCGCCGTCGCCGCATCATCTTCGCCGCGCGCATCATTGTCGCCGCGGCGATCATCATTCTTTGGGAGCTCTTGAGCCCCAATCTCGACCATCTCGTCTTCAGCTCGCCCGGCGAAATCGCGCGGCGCACTTGGGAATGGGCGCAGAACGGCACGCTCTATCTCAATCTTTTCGTGACGGCCGAGGAGATCGTGCTCGGCTATGTCGCCGGCGCGGTCGCCGCGGTGGCGCTGGGCCTGATTCTCGGCAGCTATCCAACAGTCGCCGCGATCATCGATCCGCTCCTGATGGCGATCTACGGCGTGCCGAAGATCGCGTTCGGGCCGCTCTTCATTGTTTGGTTCGGCATCAACCTGGCGCCGAAAGTCATCATCTGCGGCGTCACCGTATTCTTCTTCATCTTTCTCGCGACCTATGAGGGCGTGCGCAACGTTGACCGCGAGCTCTTGCGCACCATTCGGCTGATGGGCGCGACGCCTCACCAAGAACGCGCCCTCGTCGTGATCCCGGGCGCGATGCCGGCGATCCTTTTGGGGCTGAAGCTCGCGATCCCCGAAGCCCTCGTCGGCGCGATCGTCGGCGAGCTCATCGTCTCGAACAAGGGGATTGGCTACCTTATCGAATATTCGGCGAGCCAGCTCGACAGCGCCGGCGTCTTTGCCGGGCTCTTCATCCTGATGGTCCTCGCCTTGATCGCCAATTCCGCTGTCAATTACGCGACCAGAAAAACCGGGAGAGAAACACAATGACGATCGAGAAGTATCTTGGCGCGGCGATTATGCTGGCCCTGTTGACCGTCGGCGGCCTTGCGCCCGCGCATGCCGCCGACAAAGTCACGATCGCGCAGACGAGCAACGCCTTGGGCTTTTCGCCCGATTTCATCGCGCTCGATGAGGGCTTCTTTCAGAAGAACGGCATCGAGCCCGAGATCACGATTGTGACCGGCGGCGATGCCGCGACCTTGCCCGCCGTGCGCACGGGCAGCGCGCAATTCGGCGCCATGACGCTCGTTCCGGCACTCCAGGCCGTCGCGCGCGGCGAGACCTTGCGCGTCGTCTCGCCGCTGGTGCGCGAATTCGTCGTGCAGGTGGTGATGAGCCAGGCGGCGCGCAAGAAATCCGGCGTTACCGATACCATGCCGCTCAAAG
>CAYMNX010000230.1:0-17672 GCA_964391905.1 uncultured Rhizobiaceae bacterium | reverse complement strand
TGATACCCCCAGGCCCGAAGGTCGAGATAGAGGCCGTGGCCGATCAGATCGGCGCCCGCCCGCTCGTATCGCGCAGGACCCATGCGGTCGGCGAGCCGCACGTTCATCCCCGTCAAGTCCGGCCAGGGTAGCCGAACATAGCACTGCCCCTGATGGCTCGCGAAGTTGACCACCACGAGCAGTCGGTCCTGTCTCTGTCCTTCCCATGTGAATGCGACGAAATCCTTGTCCGTCGCGTTGCCGGACCACGCCTCGACACAACCCAAGAGCCGCCATTCGCCTTCGCGCACCGTCGCGAGCTGTAGAACGGTGATGAGCCGTTGATAGAAAGCCTGCAGCTCGACATTCACCGGTTCCGCAGGAGCGCGGCAGAGGTGAACCGGGACGCGTTTGATGCGGCCTTCGAATTGGCCCTGGTGAAGGAAACGAAGCCCTGGCGTCAGGAAGGCAATAATCGCTGCCGCTTGATGGACCGCGAAGGAGAAAGTCTGTGCCGCACGCGGCTCGTCGTGATTCTCCAAAAACCGCGCAAGCTTGCGCTGAAAATCCAAGCCGGCGCGAAGATGGTCGCGCACCGGACCCGCCGCGTGCGCCGCGAGCCGGTCATAGAGCCGCTTGTCGTAGGTAAAGTCGAAGCCCTGCTGCTGCAGCGTCCATTCGAGATCCCAATAGACTTCCGCCATGAAGCAGAATTCGGGATTTCGCTCTTTCACCTGACGTATCGCGTCGGGCCAGAACGGCTCCATCGTCGCGCCCCAGGTGCGTTGAAACACATCGGGCAGGATCAGCATGGCCATGTCGCAGCGCACGCCGTCGCAGCGCTCCGCCACGCGCGAAAGCTCACGCCGCATGGCGAGCTGCGTGGCGGGATTGCTGTAATCGAGCTGGAGCGTATCGGGCCAGCCAGGAAAATAGGGATCGCGGCCATAGGCGAATATTTTAGGGCCGTTGGGGGTATCGAGCTGACGATAATTGCCAGGCAAACGCACAAGATCGTCGGGCGAGCCCTGAACGAAGAGTTCCGGCCGCGTCGATACCCATGGGTGATCCAACGCCATATGGTTGGGTATGAAATCGAGCATGAGCCGAATGCCACGCGCAGCGAGACGCTCGCGCAAACGCTTCAAAGCGGACTCTCCACCAAGCGCGGTGTGAACCGTGTATCCGGTGATCGCGAAACAAGAGCCGCAGATGTCCCGATCTTCGAGGTCGGGCAAAAGCTCTCGGAATGCGCGAAGCCATTCTTGGTTCGTCATCGACACGCGACGGCCGGCTTCCCCCGTCTGCCATATGCCGAGAAGCCAGAGCCAATCGAAGCCGAGCGCGGCGATGCGGTCGACATCGCCATCCTTGATGTCGTCGAACGTCGCCGGACGGCCAAGCTTATCGGCCGCCTCCCGCAGCCAGACTCGGGGGTTGATCTGATAGAGCGCCGGATAAGACGGAAGCGAGGACGGCACTCAAATCCTCCCGCGACAAAGCGGTTTCTACCTCTGCCCCCGCGCTGCGCGATCACGCCGCTCGATCATGCCCCTGCGTCATCGTCCAAAAAGATGGAAGCAAGGCACCTTGCCATCTCATGCGTGGCCTCGAGCCGCCGCAGACCGATTTCCACCCGCTGCGGCGTTGGTGACGTCGACCCGCGCGTTTGCGGATAGAGCGGACAGGTGAGCGACCCTTGAACATATTCAGGCGTTGAATCCCATCACGTCGAGCTCCTCCTGCCGCAGCGCCTGAGGGTCCGGCGTGCCGAACTGCGTTACGGGTTGTCCGCTCGCCAGCAATTCCAATTCCCGCCGCCACATTCTGCGAAGCATCACCAGCGCAGCGTCCGATCGACCCAACTGCTCCCTCGAACGATCTTCGATCTTTCCTTGTCCGCAGATCGACACCCCGTCCTGAATACGGATGATATTCGGATGTTTCGCGACGTCCTCCCAAGTCTTACGACCCGAAAGGATCGCCTCGATTTCCTCATGGATCGGCGTGGCTTCGGGACGCTCCCGTCGCTTCGTGTGGTAGACCATGATGAGGAAGTGAAGATGACTCTCGTCATCGATCGGGACGTACCAAAAGAGCGCCTTGAACCAGAACGGCTTGTCGTCGCGCGCCGAACGTAGCTGATGAGCGAGGAAACACTGGTTCGGCATGGTGAAATGAATTCGATCGGTGTGCCCGCCGCGTTCTTGGTATTGCGTGAGCCCGAACGGTGTTTCCTCTGCCCAGGTTTTGGTGGGGACAAACGGCCGCGCCGCCGTGTTCACGAGGTGATCTCGATGCGCGAAATTCACATGGACGTCGTCCATGATGTTCTCCGCGCTCTGAAACCAGTTGCACGGGATCATCTCGGCTGACGCAGAGACCGTCCAGTCTTCGCGAGCACCGTCTTCCAGGCCCGGCAGTGGACGAAAAGCGGGAGGCTCGCCTTCGCCGAGATAAGCGAAGATGAGGCCGTGCGCTTCGAGCGTAGGATAGGAGGCGAGTTTTCGAACCCTCTCGCAGAAAGGTCTCGGCTCGGCCGGTTGCTCGACACAGTGTCCGGACTCATCGAACCGCCAGCCGTGATACCGGCAGCGAACGGTTTCCCCTTCGATCCAACCGATATGCAAACGGGTCAGTCGATGCGGGCACTCATTGGTGATGACGTGGGCCATGCCGCTTTCACCACGGTAGAGCGCCAAATCCTCGCCGAGGATCCGTATCGGAACGATCCTTCCCTTAGGGAGCTTGTCGCAGACGTAAATGGGTTGCCAGTAGCGGCGAAGGTAGCGCCCGGCCAGTGTGCCCGGACCCGTGTGCACGAAATCGATTTGTTCGATGCGTTTAAGCTGGGCGTTCGAATCGTTGGTCGTCACTTCTGCCTCCGTCAACGTCTACCGTTCGTTTTACGATCTGCGCCGATGCCACGTCGCAACAGCAACCGGTCGCGGCTCCTTGCTACCCTGGCTCCTCTTTTACCCCAGATCTGACTAGCAACTTCGACGCATAAGACAAGCTTCGCCCGTCCGCTCGCTTCTGCGACACGATTGACGCCCGTGGAGGGCATTGCTGCCTGGAGCGGACGATCTTTCATTGGGATCACGCAGGTCGCGACAGGCGCCTCGTTGTATATAACAACCACTTGGTCGCAACAACTATAATGCGGCTCGGTGCCGTCGGTGCAGCATCGCCGGCGCGATATTGCGAGAGCCTGCCGTCAATCTGCCGGTCGGCTCGGCTGTCGCGTCCTACGAAATAGGTCAATCAAAGAAGGGTAAAGCGCCATCGGCGCGGGCGCTCGCAGGAGTTCTCGTGGGACCGCCCGTCTATAGCCGGTAGCAAAGCCGTAGCAGTGGAGGCAGCTTCCCTGTTCCGCTCTCGGAAACCACTTGTGCGCTTGGCCAGCCGAGCCTTTGATTTTTAAGGGATACTGGCGGAGAGGGAGGGATTCGAACCCTCGGTACCCCGCAAAGGGTACAACGGTTTTCGAGACCGCCCCGATCGACCGCTCCGGCACCTCTCCGCGACGCCCTCGCCCCGGCTGGGGGCGCGGAGCCTAGCGCAAGCGCTGCTGCCCGACAACCGGAACCGTTCGCGCGCCCTTCGCCGCGCGGCGCCAAGGACCCCGAAATCCAGGACAAATCCCTATTGAGCCAAGAACTTGACAGGATGACCCTGGCCGCTATAGTGCGCCCGCTTCGGACGGGTCCGTTCCGAAGAGAAACCAATGCAAAGATCTGATCATGTACGCAGTGATCCGCACCGGCGGCAAGCAATATAGGGTCGCCAAGGACGACGTGGTGTTCGTCGAAAAGCTCGCGGGCGAGCCCGGGACGAACGTCACGCTCGACGACGTCCTGTTGGTCGGTGACGGCAGCGACATCAAGACCGGGGCGCCGCGTCTTGCCGGCGCTACGGTGACGGCGACGGTGCTGGAGCAAAAGCTCGATGACAAGGTGCTGGTCTTCAAGAAGCGCCGGCGGCACAATTACCGCCGCAAGAACGGACATCGTCAGCCATTGACGGTCCTGCGCATCACCGCGATCAGCGGCTGAGCCTCGAAGGAGAGAACAGCATGGCCCATAAGAAAGCAGGCGGCTCCTCGCGCAACGGGCGCGATTCCAAGGGACGGCGGCTCGGTGTCAAGAAATTCGGCGGCGAGCTAGTCTACGCCGGCAATATTCTCGTGCGCCAGCGCGGCACGGTCTATCATCCCGGCGACAATGTCGGGCTCGGCCGCGACCACACGATTTTCGCGACCAGCGATGGCGCCGTGACCTTCCACACCTCGAGCAAGGGACGCACTTACGTCTCGGTCACGCCGTTGCCGATGGAGGCCGCCGAGTAGCGCCGTTCCTCGCGCGTGTCGAACAGCACAGGGGGAATGGCCACATTCCCCCTTTTTGTTTGGCTCCTTCTTGGCAATAACCGATGAAATTTCTCGATCAGGCCAAAATCTATCTCAAGAGCGGCGATGGCGGCGCAGGGGTCGTCGCATTCCGGCGCGAGAAATTCATCGAGTTCGGAGGTCCCGATGGCGGCGATGGCGGCCGCGGCGGCGATGTCGTGGTCGAGGCGGTCGCCAATCTCAACACGCTCATCGATTATCGCTATCAGCAGCACTTCCGTGCCGAGACCGGACATCACGGCATGGGCGCGGACCGCACCGGCGCCGCCGGAAAGGATGTGGTGCTGCGCGTGCCGGTTGGCACGCAGATCATGGATGAAGATAACGAGACCCTCCTGCTCGATTTGACGAAGCCGGGCGAGCGCCATGTGCTTCTGAAGGGCGGCGATGGCGGCTTCGGCAACGCGCATTTCAAAAGCTCGACCAACCGCGCGCCGCGCAAGGCGACGAAAGGCTGGCCCGGGCAAGAGCGCTGGGTGTGGCTGCGCTTGAAGCTCATCGCCGATGCCGGGCTGGTCGGTCTGCCCAATGCCGGTAAGTCGACCTTCCTCGCCCGCGTATCGCGAGCGCGGCCGAAGATTGCCGACTATCCTTTCACGACGCTGAAGCCGCAGCTTGGGGTCGTGCTGATTCACGGCGAGGAATTCGTGCTCGCCGATCTTCCTGGCTTGATCGAAGGCGCTGCCGAAGGCGCGGGTCTCGGTCATCGCTTCTTGGGTCATGTCGAGCGCTGCGCCGTGCTGCTGCATTTGGTCGACGCGACCGAAGAGGATGCGGTCGCGCATTGGCGCACGATCCGCGCCGAGCTCGCGAGCTACGGCCACGGCCTCATCGAGAAACCCGAGATCCTCGTGCTCAACAAGGCCGATGCCGTGCCTGCCGATGAGCTCGCGAAGAAGCGGGCCAAGCTCAAGCGCGCGGCAAAGCATCCCGTATTGATCATGTCCGGCGCCACCGGCGAGGGCGTCGACGCGGTGCTCACCGCTTTCCTGCAATCGGTGCAAGCATCCCGCGAAGCCGCGCGTGAGAAGGACCAAACGCCGGCGCCGGCCTTCGCCTCATGAGCGAAGACCTCGCCAGCGCGCGTCGTCTCATCATCAAAATCGGCTCGGCGCTTCTCGTCGACGATACGAGCGGCGATATTCGCCGCGACTGGCTCGGTGCGCTGGTCGAGGACATCGCGCGCTGCCGCGCACGCGGTCAGGAGGTGCTGATCGTCTCCTCGGGTGCGGTCGCGGTTGGCCGCCGCCACTTGGGCCTCACCGGCCGGAATCTGAAGCTCGAGGAAAAGCAAGCTGCCGCGGCGTCGGGCCAGATTCGCCTCGCCCATGCCTATCAGGAGGCGCTCGGCAGGCATCGCATTGCCGTGGCGCAGATCCTGCTGACGCCCGATGACACCGAAGAGCGCCGTCGCCATTTGAACGCGCGCGCGACGATCGAGCAGCTCCTCGAACTGCGTGCGGTGCCGGTCATCAACGAGAACGACACCGTGGCGACGCAAGAGATCCGCTTCGGCGATAATGACCGGCTCGCCGCGCGCGTTGCGCAAATGATCAGCGCCGACACGCTCGTCCTGCTCTCCGATATCGACGGGCTTTATACCGCCGACCCGCGCCGCGATTCCGCGGCGCGGCACATTCCTGAAATTCGCGAGCTGACGCCGGCGATCGAAGCGATGGCCGGCGCGGCCCCCCTTGGCTACAGCTCGGGCGGAATGGTGACGAAGCTCGCCGCCGCGCGAATTTGCATGAGCGCCGGCTGCCGCATGGCGATCGCCAAGGGCGAGGCGCTGCATCCGCTGAAAGCGATCGAGGCGGGTGCCAAGGCGAGCTGGTTCCTGCCCTCGGCCGAGCCGCGCACCGCGCGAAAGCGCTGGATCGCCGGCATGCTGAAGCCGATGGGCGTGCTGTTCGTCGATGCCGGCGCGGAAGCGGCGCTGAAGCGCGGCACCAGCTTGCTCCCGGCCGGGGTTACGCGGATCGACGGCGAGTTCGAGCGCGGCGACGCCGTGGCGATAAAAAGCGCCGAGGGCCGCGAGGTGGCACGCGGGCTTTCGGCCTATTCGAGCGCCGATGCCCGTGCCATCGCCGGGCATAAAAGCGGTGAAATCGAAGCGATCCTCGGCTACCGTGGACGCGACGAGATGATCCACCGCGACGATCTGGTGGTGACATGACGGTTGCGACGCGAATCGATCGGGACCTTCAGGGCGAAATGCGGGCGCTCGGCATGGCCGCGCGCGACGCCGCCGCGCACCTCGCCCATGCGGAAGCAAGTCGCAAAACGCTCGCGTTGCGACGCGCCGCCGACGCGATCCGCGACGAGGCAGCCGCCATCCTCGACGCCAATCGCCGCGATATGGCGGCCGCGAAGGACCTCTCGCCGGCGATGAGCGACCGCCTGCTGCTCGACGAGAAGCGGATCGCCGCCATGGCGCAAGGGCTCGACGAAGTTGCGGCCTTGCCCGATCCGATCGGCAGCGAATTGGCGCGTTGGACCCGGCCCAATGGGCTCGATATCGCGCGGGTGCGCGTGCCGCTCGGCGTCATCGGCATCATCTATGAATCACGGCCCAACGTCACTGCCGATGCCGGCGGCCTTTGCCTGCGCTCCGGCAATGCCGCGATCCTGCGCGGCGGCTCCGAAAGCTTTCATTCCTCGCGCGCCATCGCCGCGGCGCTGGCTCATGGCATTGTCGCGGCGGGCCTGCCCGAAGCGGCGGTACAGCTGGTGCCGACAACCGATCGCGCCGCCGTCGGCATGATGCTGACCATGACGGAATTCATCGACATCATCGTGCCGCGCGGCGGCAAATCGCTGATCGAGCGGGTGCAGCGCGAAAGCCGCATTCCGGTGATTGCGCATCTCGAAGGCAATTGCCACGTCTACATCCATGCCGCCGCCGATCCGGCGAAGGCGCAAGCGATCGTGATGAATGCGAAAATGCGCCGCACCGGCGTCTGCGGCGCGGCCGAGACCTTGCTGGTCGATCGCGCGATCGCAGACAAAGCCTTGCCGCCGATCCTCGCCGCGCTTCACGCCGCGGGCTGCGAGATCCGCGGCGACGAGCGTGTGCGCAGCCTCGACCCGGAGGCAAAGCCGGCGAGCGAGCAGGATTGGCTCACCGAATATCTGGACGCGATCCTTGCCGTGCGCGTGGTCGACGATCTCGATGCGGCGATTGCGCATATCAATCATTACGGCTCGCACCATACCGACGCGATCCTGACCGAAGACAAGAATGCTGCCGCGCGCTTTCTCGATGAGGTCGACAGCGCCATCGTGCTCCTCAACGCCTCGACCCAATTCGCCGACGGCGGCGAATTCGGCATGGGCGCCGAGATCGGCATTTCCACCAACCGCCTGCCGCCGCGCGGACCCGTAGGGGCGGAGCAATTGACGAGCTGGAAATATGTCGTCCGCGGCGACGGCCAGGTGCGCCCCTGAGGCCAAGTCTTCGATATGCGCGGCGACCGCACCTCGGCTTCCTGCCGAAGCATCGCATTGGGCTCCTCGGCGGCTCCTTTAATCCGCCCCATGAAGGGCATCGCCATGTCAGCATCGAGGCGTTGAAGCGATTGGGTCTCGACGAGGTGTGGTGGCTGGTATCGCCGCAAAACCCCTTGAAACCCCTCGCCGGCATGGCACCTTTCGCCGAGCGTCTGGCGCAGGCCAGGGCCTTTGCCCGGCATCCCCGGATTCGCGTGCTCGATCTCGAAAGCCAGTTCGGCACGCGCTTCACCATCGATACCATCGCGGCGCTGCAGGCGCTTTTCCCGGGTCGTTGTTTCGTATGGCTCATGGGTGCCGATAATTTGGCACAAATCCGTCATTGGCGGTCCTGGCGCGCGATCTTCGCCCGCCTTCCCATTGCAGTCTTCGCCCGCCCTACCTATTGTCGTATTGGGTTGGCCGAGCTTGCGGCAAAGCGCTTCGCGCGGGCACGGATCGCACCTCCGGCGCGGCGCCTCGCCTGCATGAAGCCGCCGGCATGGGCGTTCCTGCCGGTGAGGCTTGATCCCAGTTCGGCAACCGAGCTCCGCTCCCATCGGGGAGCTTCATTCGTGAGGTGATCGCCATCCCGACACGCACTACGCGATCGAAACCGCGCCGCAAGACTAAGTCGCCGGCGCAAACGCTTCTCGCCCAAGCCGAGAAAATCCTCGAAGACGGCAAGGCCGAAGATCTTGTCGCCATCGACCTTCAAGGAAAATCCGATATCGCCGATTATCTGCTGATTGCGAGCGGGCGCTCGCAGCGGCAGATCATGGCGCTCGCCCAGCGGCTCCTCGACGGGCTTAAAGCCGCGGGCCATGGCAAGATCGCGATCGAAGGTCTGCGCCATGGCGAATGGGTCCTGATCGATGCCGGCGATGTCGTGGTCCATCTGTTCCGGCCCGAAACCCGCGCCTATTACAATCTCGAGAAGATGTGGGGCGAAGCGCTCTCCGAAGCGGTCGGCCAGTCGTAACGGCCGATGCGATTCCTGATCCTCGCGGTGGGCCGCCAGAAAGCGGGACCGCTCAAGGATCTCGAGCGCCATTACGCCGGCCGCATCACCTTGCCGCTGACGATTCGCGAAGTCGAAGAGCGCCGCAAGCTGTCGCCGAGCGAAATGAAGGCGCGCGAGGCAGAGCTGCTCCTCGACGCGGTTCCCAAAGGCGCGACGATCGTCGCCCTCGATCGACGGGGCGAGACGCTCTCGAGTGCCGGCTTTGCGCGACGCCTCGCCTTGTGGCGCGAGGCCGGCAGCGACCTTGCCTTCGTCATCGGCGGTGCCGAGGGCCTTGCCGAGACAATTCTCGAGAGGGCACAACTGACACTATCACTCGGCGCGATGACCTGGCCGCATCTTCTGGCGCGCAGCATGCTCCTGGAGCAGATCTACCGCGCGCAGCAGATCCTCGCCGGCCATCCCTATCACCGCGAATAGTGGCGCCTTTAGGCCTTCAGCCCGGTTTTCGCGTAGAAATATTCGATTGCCGCCTCGGCGCAGACCTGATCCTGTTCGGCCGAGCCGGAGCTGACGCCGATTCCGGCAACGATCTCGCCATTGACCCAGACCGGCAAGCCGCCGCCGATGACGCTGAAATGGCCGTCATTCGTCACATGGATGCCGAAGGTCGGCTTTCCCGGCACGCAAAGCTCGTTATAGATATGCGTGCCGCGCCGTGCGACCGCGCCGGTGAAGGCCTTGTCGATCGCGATCGTAATGCTGGAGACCTTGCCGCCATCCATGCGATCGAAGGTGATGAGATGGCCTGATTCATCGGTAACGGCAATGCACATCGGCACCTTGATCTCGCGCGCCTTCGCCGCGGCCCCATTGATCAGAATCTGCGCCTCTTCGAGCGAGAGCCGCCTGATTGTCAGCATGAGCTATTCCCTTTGCTTCAGTACCGTCGTCTTGAGCAAATCATCGAGCGCCGTCATTTCATCGCGGCTCAAGCCCTGATAGGGCGGATAGGGCTCGCCGACCGACACGCCGATCAGCTGCATCGCCGCCTTCATCACCGGCGCCAAGCCACGATGCATCCATTTTGCCGGAAAGAGCGCGAATTGCCGCTGCAGCAGCGCGGCGCGCTCGTAGTCCTTTCGCGCGAAGGCATCGATGATGTGCCGCGCGATCGCGGCCGCCGGCGGCGGCATGGTCGCGCCGGAGCCGCCGAGCTCCAATGTCGCGAGCAACATCTGCATCGTCGTGAAATAGCGCGCATGACCGGCAAGATCGATCTCGACGATGAGCCGCCCGACACGCGACAGATCGCGTGAGCTTTCCTTGATGAGCTGCACCTTCGGCAAGCGTGCGAGTGCGATCGTCGCCGGACTCGACAGATCGGCGCCAGGTCCAGGATTGATGTAGAGGGTGATCGGAAGTCCCGTTTCCTTCCCGATCGCCTCGAAATAGGCGATGAGATCGGCCTCGGTCGGCGCCCCGGCGAAGGGCCGCAAGGGCGCGAGGACCTGCACCGCCGCGGCGCCCTGCTGCTCGGCCAAATGAGCGAGCTCGACCGCGGTCTTGAAGGAGGGATGCGAGACGCCGACCATGACCGGCACGCGCCCTGCGACAAGCTCGATCGTCGTGCGGATCAGGTGCTTGCGCTCCTCGAAGCCGAGATAGGTATATTCCTGCGTCTCGACCCCGGCCGCGACGATCATCGTGGCGGCACAATCCTTGATGACGTAATCGATCTGCCGCGCCAGCGCCGCCTCGTCGAGCCTCAGCGCGGCGGTGAAGGGCGTCAGCGGGGCGACGATGAGTTCAGGCTTGGCCATCGCGATCAAGACCTCGGCGGATGTGGCGGGGATCATCATGACCGCAGCGCGGCAGCGGTCAAGCGGCGGTGGCTCGCCCCCAATGCTCATCGCCTCGATCGCCGCGGGAAAGGTGCGGAACTCCGTGCGGAATCAATAAGTTTAGGCTTTGGATTAACCACAGACGCGGGATCACCCCGCTACCCATCGCGCCCCCCATCCTTTATAAGAACGTCCATGAACACATCCCGTCCTCGGCCCGTGGTTTTGTGCATTCTCGACGGTTGGGGCGAGCGCGCCGACCGAACCGATAACGGCGTGCTCCTCGCGAACACCCCGAAGTGGCACAAATTCCTGCGCAGCGCGCCGCACGCCCATATGCAGGCGAGCGAGTCCTTCGTCGGCCTGCCCAAAGGGCAGATGGGCAATTCCGAAGTCGGGCATATGAATCTCGGCGCCGGCCGGATCGTGATGCAGGATCTGCCGCGGATCGACCAGGCGGTCGCCGATGGCTCGCTCGCCAAGAACAAGACCCTCGGCGACTTCATTGCCGCGCTCAAGAAGAGCGGCGGCATCGCGCATCTGATGGGGCTCATTTCGCCGGGCGGCGTTCATTCGCATCAGGATCATATCGCGGCCCTTGCCCGCGCGATCGACGTGGCCGGCGTGCCGGTCGCCGTCCATGCTTTCCTCGACGGGCGCGACACGCCGCCCAAGAGCGCCATCGCCTATCTCGATAAATTCTGCGCCGATATCGCCGCCTGCAAAGCGGTGCGCATCGCAACGGTCAGCGGTCGTTACTATGCGATGGACCGCGACAAGCGCTGGGACCGCGTCGAGAAGGCTTATCGCGCTCTGGTCGAAGGAACCGGCGAGCATGCCGCCGCGCCGCGCGCCGCGATCGAGCAATCCTATGCCAAGGACAAGACCGACGAGTTCGTGCTGCCGACGGCGATCGGCGACTATCGCGGCATGAAGGACGGCGACGGGTTGCTGATGGGGAATTTCCGTGCCGATCGCGTGCGCGAGATCCTCACCGCCTTGCTCGATCCGTCCTTCACCGGCTTTGCGCGCAGCCGCACCGTCAGATTTGCGGCCGCGGCCGGCATGTCGGAATACTCGACCGAGCTCAACCCGTTCCTGATGACGCTCTTTCCGCCCGAGGATCTGAACGAGACCTTCGGCGAGGTGGTATCGCGCGCGGGCTTGAAGCAGCTGCGCATCGCCGAGACCGAGAAATATGCGCATGTGACCTTCTTCTTCAATGGCGGGCGCGAAGAGGAATTCCCCGGCGAAAGCCGCATCCTCGTCCCCTCGCCCAAAGTCGCCACCTACGACCTGAAGCCCGAGATGTCGGCGCCCGAGGTGACCGACAAGCTCGTTGAAGCGATCGATGCCGGCCGTTTCGACGTGATCGTGGTCAATTACGCCAATACCGATATGGTCGGCCATACCGGCGATCTCGCCGCGGCGATCAAGGCGGTCGAGACGGTGGATCATTGCCTCGGTCGCCTCGCCGACGCGGTCGAGCGCGCCGGCGGCACGCTGCTCATCACCGCCGATCACGGCAATGTCGAGATGATGCGCGATCCCGAGACGGGGCAACCGCATACCGCGCATACCACCAACCCGGTGCCGCTGCTGCTCGTCAATCCGCCGCCCTATGTCCGCGGCTTGGAAGACGGCCGGCTGTGCGACGTTGCGCCCACGCTTTTGCAGCTTCTGGGCTTGCCGCAGCCGAAGGCAATGACAGGCCATGCGCTGTTGAAGACGCGCGAGCGTGCGCCGGCCTAGCCGATCGTCCTTCCTCTTGCCGCTTCTCGTCGCGGCAATTCTCAATGGCGTTTCCGCGCGCGCCGACGACACGCCCCAAGCACGGCTCGAGGCGGTTCAGAAGGCCCTCGAGGAAAGCCGCAAGCAGCAGCAGGAGCTGAACCAGCAGGCGACGAATCTGAACGCCGAGCTCGCCCGCCTGCGCACCCAAGCCGTGGCCGCAGCCCAATCGGCGCAAGCTCATGAGGAGGCGCTGACGCGGCTCGAGGCAGAATCCGCAGCTCTCGCGCAGCAGGAGAAGGAAAAGAGCGACGAGCTGGCGCGACGGCGGAGCGAGCAGACGAAGCTCGCGACGGCGCTGTTGCGACTCGCGCGCAATCCACCTTCCGGCTTGGCCCTGACCGAGGGCGCGCCCGTCGACGTGCTGCGCGGCGGCATCCTGCTGAGCGCCGCGGTGCCGCCGCTTATCGAACGCGCCAACATGCTCAGCATCGAGTTGAAAACCTTGGCCGATTTAAAGGGGCAAATCCGGGAAGCCGAGGCGCGCCATCACATCGAGAGCGACAGCCTCGCCAAGGAGGAAAGCCGTATCCGCGATCTCATCCAGCAGGAAACGGCGCTGCAGCAAAAAGCGCGGCAAGGGGCAGCGGCGAGCGCGGCCGAGGCGCAAAAGCTGGCCGCCCAGGCGAGCGATCTCAAAGATTTGATCGAGCGCGCTGAAGCCGAGGCGCGCCGCCGCGAGGCCGAAGCCGAAGCACGGCGCCAAGCCGAGGCCGCGGCACGGGCGGCGAAGGAACAGGAAGAGGCGCGGATCGCCTCCGCGGCGCCGCCCCCCAGCGTGCTGCGGGGAACGATCCCCCAACCTCAGGCCACGCTTCCCGCGCCCTCTCCTGGCGATCCGACGCGGCCTCAATCGATCCGGCCCTTTTCCCAGGCCAAGGGACGCGTGATCTATCCCGCCGCCGGCAGCGTGGTCACGGGCTTCGGCGGCGAGGACCCCGAGGGCGGCACGAGCCGGGGAATGACGATCGAGACGCGCCCTGGGGCCCAAGTCGTCGCGCCCTTCGACGGACGCGTGGTCTTTGCCGGGCCCTTCAAAGGATATGGCCGAATCTTGATCATCAGTCACGGCGATGGCTATCATTCCTTGGTGGCGGGACTCGACCAGATCAACGGCACTGTCGGCCAGTGGCTTATCGCCGGCGAACCAATCGGGACCATGCCTGCCGGAGAGGCGAAGCCGCGCCTTTATCTCGAGCTGCGCCATGACGGCCAGCCGATCAATCCGTTGCCATGGCTGGCAACCCGCGATGCAAAGGTAAAAGGATGATGCGTTTTCCAATGGCAGCGGCCGCGGCCGCAATCCTGGTGTTTCTCGTCGCACCCCAAGGCATTGCGGCCGATCAACCGAAGCCCGACGCGCAATCGAGTTCCGAAACCTACCGTCAGCTCGATCTCTTCGGCGAGGTGTTCGAGCGCGTCCGCGGCGATTATGTCGAGCAGGTCTCGGATCAGCAGCTGATCGAGGCGGCGATCAATGGCATGCTGACCGCGCTCGATCCGCATTCGAGCTATATGAACGCGAAGAATTTCCAGGACATGCAGGTGCAGGTCCAGGGCCAGTTCGGCGGCCTCGGCATCGAGGTCACGATGGAGAACGGGTTCGTCAAGGTTGTCTCGCCGATCGACGACACGCCCGCCGCCTCGGCCGGGCTGAAGCCCAACGATCTCATCGTCGCGATCGACGGCGAATCGGTTCAAGGCATGAGCCTTGCCGATGCGGTCGAGCGCATGCGCGGCCCGATCAACAGCACGATCAAGCTCACGATCAAGCGCGAGCTGAAAGACCCGTTCGACGTCACGCTGAAGCGCGCGGTGGTGAAGATCCAGTCGGTGAAATCGCAGCTCCAGGGCAACGATGTCGGTTATATCCGCATCTCGAGCTTCAACGAGCAAACGGATAGCGGCCTGCAAGCGGCGATGAAATCGCTGCGCGACCAGGCGGGAACGAAGCTCGTCGGCATCGTGCTCGATCTGCGCAACGATCCCGGCGGCTTGCTCGACCAGGCCATCGCGGTGAGCGACGACTTCCTCGACAAGGGCGAAATCGTCTCGACCCGCGGGCGGCGTCCGGAGGACGCGCAGCGCTATGATGCAAAGCCCGGCGATATCACCAATGGCCTGCCCATGGTGGTTTTGATCAATGGCGGCTCGGCCTCGGCATCCGAAATCGTCGCCGGCGCGCTCAAAGACCATCACCGCGCTATTCTTCTCGGCACCAAATCCTTCGGCAAAGGCTCCGTGCAGACCATTATCCAGCTCCCGGGTCACGGCGCCATTCGCCTCACCACCGCGCGCTACTACACGCCGTCCGGCCGCTCGATCCAGGCAGAAGGCATCACGCCTGACATCACCGTCGAACCGGCCAAGATCGAGAAGGTCGCCGATCTGCAAATCCAGCATGAGGCGGATTTGCGCGGCGCGCTCAAGAATACCGATCCGGATCAGGCCAATAAAAAGCCCGCCGACAAGAACCCGCCGGCGAAGCCCGGCGCCAATGCGAAGCCCGATCAGAGCGCATCCGGCAATAGCGCGCAGCAGCCTTCGAGTACGGTCGACCCGTCGGTGATCGGAACCAACGAAGACTACCAGCTGGCGCGCGCGGTCGACATGCTGCGCGGCGTCGCTTTGTTCGGGCACCGCACGCCGGAGTGAGCGCGGGGGCGCAGCGAGGACGACGGGGGGCGGCGGCTTCGCGGCGCGGCGCTTTCCGTCCATTATGGAACCGGGTGGGCGCGACCGAGGATTGGGCTTGACCATGCGGGGGAGTTGGCTTCTTGGCCTTGTCGTCGTGCTGGCGGTCGCGGCGGGCGCCGGCTGGTTCTTTCTCAATGGCGAGAACCAGCCGCGCACGGGCGAGCGGGTCGAAGTCTCCTTGCCGCCCGCATCCGCGACGCCGTCGCTGCTTTTGCCGGCGCCCGATCCTGCCTTGATCGAAGAGAGCCCCGACGGCTTCCTTCCGATCATCGGCAAGGACGGCAGGCAAGCCTGGCAGGCCTATGCGCGCTCCTTCGATCGCAACGACAATCGCCCGCGCATCGCGTTGGTCGTCAGCGGGCTGGGCCTCGATCGCGCGCTCAGCCAGGCGGCGACGGATCGCCTCGCCGGTCCGATCACCTTGGCCTTCGACCCCTACACCGCCGATATGAAGGACGCGATCAACCAGGCGCGCAGCCTCGGCCATGAGACCCTGGTCGGCCTGCCCATGGAGCCGCTCGACTATCCGCGCCAGGATCCCGGGCCCTTGACCTTGCTGGTCTCGCTCGGCGAGACGCAAAACACGGAGCGACTGAAGCGGTTGATGGCGAGCGGCGCCGGGTATGTCGGCTTCGTCACCCTCTGGGGCGAGCGCTTCAGCACGGAGAAATCGGCGCTGTTGCCGGTCCTCGAAACGCTGAAGCAGCGTGGTCTGATGTTTGTCGACAACAAGCCCCCGGCCGGCAATAGCACGGCGCTCTTGGCGAGCCAGATAAAACTACCCTGGGCAGCCGCCGACCGTGCCATCGATAGTGAGGACGATCCGGCGACGATCGATCATGCGCTGGCCGATCTCGAGAGCACCGCGCGGCGCAATGGCGTGGCGCTCGGCCTGGCCGCGCTCTCGCCCGCCCTCGTCGACCATGTCGCGACCTGGACGGCGACCATCGCGGGCAAGGGGCTGGTGCTGGCGCCGGCGAGCGCGGTCGTCAATCGGCAATCGATCGCGGCGACGGAATCGCCATGACCGCGGCCAAGCCCAAGGAATATCGGCGCGGCGTCGGCATCATGCTGCTCGATCGGCGCAACTACATTTTTGTCGGCCGGCGCATCGACACGCCCGACGCTTGGCAAATGCCCCAGGGCGGCATCGACAAGGATGAGAAGCCAAGCGAGGCGGCATTGCGCGAGCTTCATGAGGAAGTTGGCACCGCCAAGGCCGAGATCCTCGCCAGGACAAAAAACTGGCTCACCTACGAGCTGCCGGGCGAGCTTCATCTCCAGGCCTGGGGCGGGCGCTATCGCGGCCAGATGCAGAAATGGTTCGCGATGCGCTTCCTCGGCGAGGATCGGGACATCAAGCTCGACATGCATCATCCCGAGTTCGACGCGTGGAAATGGGTCACGCGGGACGAGCTCATTCGCCTGATCGTGCCGTTCAAGCGCCAGCTCTACCGCGACGTGCTGGCGGAGTTCGCGGCATTATTCGAAAGTCCGTAGCGGAACCGGCGCTTTGACCTTGCGTTGATCTTCGAGACGAACGGCACGCACCGTCCAAATCTTTCCCGAGCGGAGGAGCAGATGGGCATGAAGATCACGAGTTTTCACGACCTCTATATCGCCGAGCTGCAAGAGCTGCACAGCATGAAGGAGCTGCTGGTCAAGGCTCATGAGCGCTTCGCCAAATCCGCGACGAACCCGAAGCTCATCAACGCCTTCATGAAGCATCGCGAGGAAAGCGAGGAGCAGATTCGGCGGCTCGACAGCCTTCTCCAGCAGCACAAGGCCGGCAAGGAGCACACCGATCAGGCGATGCAGGCGCTTGTCCACGAAACCGAGAAGATGATTGGCATCATTCCGGAAGGGGAGCTTCGCGATGTGGCGTTGATCGCATCGGGACAGAAGATCGCGCATTACGAAATCGCCGCCTTCGGCAATGCGGCAGCGCTCGCAGGCCAGCTCGGTCGCCGCGACGATCAGAAGGCGTTGCACTATTGCCTCGATGAAGAAAAGCACGCCGACACCGCCCTCACGCGCCTCGCGAAGGGCGAGGTCAATCCGGACGCGGTTGCTGCCGAATAGGCGAAGCCGGCGCGGGGCCGTCGCTCAGGCCGCTTCGCGCGCGAGACGCGCGACCCGCTGGCGCATGAACCACCAGCCGAGCCCTGTCGCGATGCGGTTGAGTCTGCCGTTGGGCGTCAGCCCCACGGCCTTGAGGATCATGGCCATGCCGCGCTCGACATGGTGGCGGCGATAGACGGCATAGGCGCGGCGCACATAAGCGCGATTGGCGCGGGCGCGATCATAGGTTCCGTTTGCGTCGTTGGCCGCGTGGTAGGCGAAAGCGAGCTCATCATCCTCGGATTCGCGGATTCGGCCCAGCGCGACGCCGAGCCGGCCCCAAAAGCCCAGCCCCTCAGCCTCGAGATAGCGCCGCAAATGGGTCAGGAAGAGTTTGTAATGGCGCAGCTCATCGGCGGCGATGCGTTGGCAAATGGCC
>CAYMNX010000229.1:0-7514 GCA_964391905.1 uncultured Rhizobiaceae bacterium | reverse complement strand
ATCACGGGCCCGTGTTCTTGAGCCAGCGCACGAAGCTGCTGAAGCTGCGCGCGCGGCATCTTTCCGGAGAGGAGAGCGAGCCGCAAATCCTCCAACCGGTCAAGCAAGGTGCTGCCGCGGGCGGCGGCACGGCGGCGCCCGGTCAGGTCCTCTGCTACTTCTTGTAGAACAAATAACCCATCGACTACTGCCGGAGCAGCGGGGGCCGAGGTCGGCGCCGGTTGCAGCTCATTCGCCACCGCATCGGCAAAGCTGCTTCCGCCCTCGGCGGTACGGGCCTCGCGTCGCGGCGTTGCCGTCTGAAGCTTGGGTGACCAGTCGATCCTCATGGTCCCGGCAGCATGGCGATCGCATGGTTAAGGTCGGCTTAACGGCCGATTGGCCGGTACGGCAAAATCTGCCACACCGCGGAAGCGATTGCCGCGCTCCCTCGGCGCCAGCTTCCGAAAAAGCACGGATTTCTGCGCCGTTCTCACTGGCATGGCTTTGGCATCGGGGTGTCCCGGGACAACTGTTGCCGTCACACAAGCTCATGACCCGTTTTTGTCGTCTGAAATCTGCCCTGCTCATGATCGGCCTCCTCTCCGGCTTCACACAGACGGCCGGCGCCGCTTCGCGCATCAAGGACATTGCCGATTTCGAGGGCGTTCGCGACAACATGCTGGTGGGATATGGGCTTGTCGTCGGACTCAACGGGACGGGCGACACGCTCAACCAGGCGATCTTCACCCGCGAGAGCCTGATCGGCATGCTCGAGCGGCTCGGCGTCAATGCCCGCGATAACAGCCTGCGCACGGCGAATGTTGCCGCCGTGATGGTGACCAGCACCCTTCCCGCTTTCGCGCGCCAAGGCGCCCGCATCGATATCCAGGTTTCGGCTCTCGGCAACGCCAAAAGCCTGCTCGGCGGCACGCTGCTGGTGACGCCTCTCCTTGGCGCCGATGGCGAGGTCTATGCCGTCGCCCAGGGAACCGTCTCCGCGGGCGGCTTCGTCGCGAAGGGTCAGGCCGCTTCGATCACGAAAGGCGTACCGACCTCGGGCCGGATACCGACCGGTGCCATCGTCGAGCGTGAGGTAGGGTTCGACCTTGCAAAACTGCACAGCGTCAGCCTGATGCTGCACAATCCGGATTTCACGACGGCGCGACGCGTCGCCGACGTCATCAATGCCAGGCTGAAAGGCCCGGTCGCCGCCGCCGCCGATCCCTCAACGGTCGTGCTGAACGTGCCGCCGAATTTCAAGGGTCAGCTTGTCGATATGCTGACCGATATCGAGCAACTCGTCGTCGAGCCCGACCAGGTCGCGCGCATCGTCATCGACGAGCAGAACGGCATCATCGTCATGGGCGAGAATGTCCGAATCAGCACGGTCGCCGTCGCCCAGGGCAATCTCACCGTCAAGGTTACCGAGACGCCGCAAGTCTCGCAGCCCAGTCCGTTTGCGCCCGCCGGAACGGCGACGCCCGGCATCATTCCGAACGGGCCGGGCCTAGCGCCCAATCCCAATGCCGGCCTGCCCGCCGTTCCGCAAGCGAACGGCACCCAATTCGCGCCGACGGGCGGCGGTGCCAAGGTGGTCGTGCCGCGCACCAATGTCCAGGTCGACGAACAGAGCGACCGCCGCATGGCCGTGGTTCGCTCCGGCGTCAGCCTGCAGGAGCTCGTCAACAACCTCAATTCGCTGGGTGTCGGTCCGCGCGACATGATCAGCATCCTTCAGGCGATCAAGGCCGCCGGCGCGCTGCAAGCCGATATCGAGTTGATGTGATGGACGACAGTACCTTTCTCGCGACGACATCGGCTGCGCCCGCGGCGCCGACCGTTCCGACAAGCGGCGGAAGCGACGCCGCCAGGAAGGCGGGCGAGGATTTCGAGGCGTTCTTCCTCTCCCAATCCTTCGAGAACATGTTCGCCGGGCTCGACACCGATCCGTTGTTCGGCGGCGGCAATGCCGAGGGCGTCTATCGCTCGATGCTGATGCAGGAATACAGCAAGGTCGCGGCGAAAAGCGGCACGCTCGGTATCGGCGACGCCGTCACCCGCGAAATCCTCAAGCTGCAAGAAGCGCAAGGCGAGAAATAACCATGACGATGGCCAAGCTCCGAACGGACCCTCCTGTCGATCTCGCCGCAATCACGGCCGAGCTCGTCGATATCGCCGAGCACTTGACGCGCGTGTTGATGCGCGAAACCGAGCTCGTGCGCGCTATGAAGGTTAAGGAAATCGGACCGCTGCAAGACGACAAGACGCGCCTTTCCGCGCTCTATCAGAAGACCTTCAAGAGCTTGACCGAAGCGAGCGATGGCAAGTCGCTACCGACGCCCCTCAAGGAGCGCCTGGCCGTCTCGGGCGAACGCCTGAGCAAAGCAGTGGCCGAGAATGAGTTGATGCTGCGGGTCGGCAAGACCGCGACCGAGAGGCTCATCAGCACGATCATCGACGCCGTCAAGGAGCAGAAAAAAGCGGCGCTTTCCTACGCACCGCGGCGGCTTCCGCCGCGCCACAGCTTCATGACCGCCGCCGCGGTCGATCGTCGCCTTTGAGGGCGGATCGAGGCCAAGATGAGTATCGAATCGGCTCTCCAGACGGCGCTATCCGGATTGCGCGCGACGCAAGCGCAGATCCAAGTCGTCTCCAGCAATATCGCGAACGTCCAGACCCCCGGCTATTCGCGCGAGACCCTGCCGCAAGAAACGGTTGTCAACTCGGCCGCCATCAGCGTCGATACCGGCGTCATCCAGCGCGTGGTCGATCCGGTCTTGCAAACCAATCTCTTGAACCAGACCACGACGGCAAGCGAAGCGACGACGCTCGATACCTATTATCAACAGATCGAAAGCCTGCTCGGTCAGGTCGGCAGCGGCGCGACGATCAACGACGCGCTCAACAAATTCTCGAGCGCTTTGCAGACGGTCGCAACCTCGCCGCAAGATCCGGTCGCGCAAGGCGCCGCCGTCTCCGCCGGCCAGACCCTGGCACAGACACTTAACCAGATGTCGGCGGGGATCCAATCCATTCGTCAAGGCACCGACATCGCAATCTCGGCCGATATTACGGCACTCAACAGCGCGCTTCAGTCGATCGCCAAGATCAACTTGCAGGTCGGTCAACTGAAGGCTCAGGGAGAGTCGACCGCTGCGCTCGAGGATCAGCGCGACCAGGCGCTCACCCAGGTCGCGCAGCTCATCGGGGTCAACAGCTTCGTCGACAGCAACGGCGCGATGGAGGTGGTGACGAACAACGGCCAAACGCTGGTCGATCCCGTCGGCGCAAGCACGATAACTTACACGCCGGCGGGGAACGTCAACGCCACGACGGCGCTTTCCGGCATCAAGCTCAACGGCGTCGATATCACCAGTCAGATCGACTCCGGTGCCTTGGGCGCCTTGCGGCAGCTGCGCGATACCGACCTTCCCGGTCTGACGGCGCAACTCAATCAATTCACCAACAACCTTTTCAACGCGACGGTGGTCTCGAAATCCTCGTTGACCATGGACGGGAGCGGCGGACAACCCACCTCCGGCGATACCTTTACCGCCACGATCGACGGTAGCACCTATACGACGCAACCCCTGCCGTCGAACCCGACCATGCTCGACATCGCGAATGCGCTTAATACGCAATTCGCGGCGCGCGCGACCATTCCGGTGACCGGCGGCGCGCCTCAAGCGGGTGACACCTTCAGCGCAACGATCAATGGCTCGCCCTTCAATACCGCGGCGCTCAGCGGCGCCGGCCCTTTCACCACGAGCGATATCGTCAATGCGTTGAACGCGAAGCTGACCGCGATCGATGTTCCCGCTACGCTCGGTACGCCCGCGACCGGCGACAAATTCGACGTGACGGTCAATGGCACGACTTACACGACCGCCGGCCTCTCTGGCGGTGGTCCCTACGCGCTGGCGGATATCGCCAGCGACATTCAAGCCGCGCTGCCGGCCGGCTTCACCGCGACGGTGACCGGGGGGAATATCGAAATCGCCGACACGACTGGCGTCCTGACCTCCGCCAGCATCGCGCTCAATTCCGGGACCGGGACCGAGACCTTCGGCACCGGCGTGCAAGCGAGCACCTACTCGGCGAGCCTCGACGGCAGCGGCAACATCGTCGTTACTGATTCGACCGGCAATCCGATTACCGTCAGCCTGACGAAGACCGGCGGTCCTGGCACCGAAGCCTTTGCCGCTACGAAATATACGACGCTCACGGCGAGCGTCAGCGGCGGCAACATCACGCTGACCGATTCCTCCGGCAATCCGGTCAACGCGACGTTGACCACCAATCCGATGTTCACCGCGGGTACCCCCAACAACAGCGGCACGCCGACGACCATCGACTTCACGCAGACGAGCTCGTCGCTCAATATCGGGCAAACCTTCGATGTCATCGTCGACGGCACCGATTACGGTACGACCACCGAACTTGCGACGGGCGCGACCTCGATAACGGATGTGGCCACCGCGATCCAAAGCTTGTTCACGGCGAAAGGGGTCGCTTTCACCGCCAGCGTCGTCGGCGGCAAGCTCGAAATCGCCGATCCTGCGGGCAACCCGATCACCGCGAGCGTGACCTTGAATGGCGGCCCCGGCAGCGAGTCCTACACGGCGGGCATTGCCACGAGCCCCCTCAATACGCTCAACAGCGGGCTTGGCGCGACCAACGACGCCAATCATTTCTTCGCCGCAGTCGATATCGCGAGCGGCATCGACAACGCGGCGACCATTCAGGTGAACCCGTCGCTTCTTGCGGATACGTCGTTGCTTTTGAACGGCGCGAGCGGCCCCGACCCCGCGATCTCGCAAAATCTCTTTGCCAATCTCGGCGCCAATTACACCTTTGCGGCCGCCGGGTCGTTCACCAACAGCACGACGACCACGCTCGGCAATTATTCGGGACAGATTCTCGCCCAGGCTGCGAGCACGGCCGCGGCGGCAACCTCGAACGCCACCTTTCAATCATCGCTTCAATCGCAAATCGCGACTCAGGCCGGGGCCGTGAGCGGCGTCAATATCGATGAGGAGCTGGGCAATCTCATCCAATACCAGAACGCCTATGGCGCCAACGCACGCGTGATGACGACCATCCAGACCCTCTATGACACGCTGATGAGAATGTAGATCGGAGCAGCAGCTCATGACACGCGTTGGAACCCTGGCCCAGAACAATCAGATTCTGCAATATTTGCAGCAGAATAAGAATCAAACGGATCTGCTCAGTCAGCAGATCGCGACCGGGCTCAAGAGCCAGAACTATTCGGGCCTCGCCCCGCAAGCGGCGCAGCTTGTCAGTCTTCAAGATCAGCAGTCGCGCGAGCAAGGCTATATCGACACGATCAACACCGTCAGCACCAGGCTCAATATCATGGGCCTCGCCATCGGCAGCATCGAGGACCTTGCGACGCAATTCGTCGGTAACATGCCTGCCGATGCCTACAATACCAAGGGCGAAACGATCCAGGAGCAGGCCAAGAACGTCCTCCAGCAAGTGGCCGGCTATCTCAATTCGCAGGAGGGCTCGAATTACGTCTTCTCCGGCAACAAGACGTCGACGCCGCCGGTCAATACCGACGGTCTGCCCAATCCCGGAAGCCTTACCGCCAATGCCGCCGGCGCGCCGCCCAATGGCTACTACCAGGGCGATAACGGCGTCGCCCAAGCCACGGTGGACAACGGCGTCACCCTCACCTACGGAATCGACGCAAGCGATCCCACTTTCGAGCAGTTCATTCGCGTTCTCAATTTTATCGCCAATTCGCCGCCCTTCGACCAAAGCAACCCGACCGACGTCGCCAATGTCGCGCAAGCGACGCAGATGCTCAATCAAAGCGTCGTGCAGTTGCAGACGCTGCAAGGCACGGTCGCACTGCAGCAAGGCGAGCTCAGCAATCAGCTCTCGACCCACAATACGACGCTGAGCTTGGCCAAGGGCACAATGGCGAATATCGAACAGGTGGATCCGGCAACCGCCATCACGCAGCTCGATACCCTCCAGACGCAGCTGCAAGCGTCTTATCAGACGATGAGCATCCTGCAGCAGCTCAGCCTCGTTAACTACCTTAAATAGGAATGACGTTCAGATGGCCTATTCTCGTGCCCTCGCCTATTCGCGCCGCGCTGCGGCATCAACTCCCGCCGCCAGTAAGTCCGTATTAACTAAAACCGGCAAAACTGCAGGTCGTATCGAATATCAGCGCGTGGAAATGCCGATGACCAAAGCGATGGCCAAGCTCAAGAACGGCGGCGCGGCGATAAAGGATGCCGTCGCGCTACTCGACCGCCCCATGCCGGATCCGGTCACGCCGACGATCGATCGGGCCGCGAAGCCTTTGCCGGACGATGTGCTTGAGGCGCTGCGTCAGTTCGACGATCGCTCGATCCTCATCACCGGCGGCAGCGGCTCCTTCGGCCGCCGCCTCGTCGACACCCTGCTGCGCCATAGCCGCGCGCGCCGCATCATCGTCTTCTCGCGCGACGAATATAAGCACTACGAGATGCAACAGCTGCTCGAGCCAGCCGGAATCGATCGGCTGCGCTTCTTCATCGGCGATGTGCGCGATGCCGATCGGCTCGAGCTCGCTACCCGCGATGTCGATTTCATCGTTCATGCGGCGGCGTTGAAGCAGGTCCCGGCCGCGGAGTACAACCCCTTCGAGTGCATGCGCACCAACGTCTCGGGCGCCGAGAATGTCGTGCGGGCGGCGCTGCGCAACAATGTCACCCGCGTCATCGCCCTCTCGACCGATAAGGCGGCCAACCCGATCAATCTCTACGGCGCGAGCAAGCTTGCATCGGACAAGATCTTCATCGCCGCCAATAATCTCGCCGGCAAGAACGACACCCGTTTCGCGGTCGTGCGGTACGGCAATGTCGTCGGCTCGCGCGGCAGCGTCATCCCGTTCTTCCGGAAGCTCATCGCCGAGGGTGCCGATCACCTGCCGATCACAGACGAGCGCATGACGCGGTTCTGGATCACGCTGCAACAGGGCGTCAATTTCGTCGTCACCTCCTTCACGGTGATGCGCGGCGGCGAGATCTTCGTGCCGAAGATTCCGAGCATGCGGATCGTCGATCTCGCGCAATGCTTTGCGCCGCATCTGCCGCGCCGCGTCGTCGGCATTCGTCCCGGCGAGAAGCTGCACGAAGTCATGGTGACGGAGGATGATTCGCGCCTCACCCTCGAGCTCGGCGACCGCTATGTCATCGAGCCCGCCTTCACCTGGTGGCAACGCGGCCCCTATACCGCGGCGGGCGCCAAGCCGGTTCCCGACGGCTTCCGCTTTGCGAGCGATACGAACACCGACTGGCTCGACGCCGTGCGGCTCCAGCAGCTGGTCGCGGAAACGGTTTGATGGCGGTCGGCGAACCCATCCTGCCCTATGGGCGTCAGGCGATCGACGAGGACGATATCGCCGCGGTCGCCGCGGTGCTGCGCAGCGATTGGCTGACGACCGGTCCCGCGACCCGGGCCTTCGAGACGGCGCTCGCCGAATGCGGCAAGGCCGCACATGCGATCAG
>CAYMNX010000228.1:0-2028 GCA_964391905.1 uncultured Rhizobiaceae bacterium | reverse complement strand
GCAGAAGCCGGCGGTGGTGATCGACCGCGTCAGCGATTTCTATCGCACCGACTACGCCAATGTGCATCGCGGCGTCTACCGCCTCTCGGCCAAATCGAGCGAGCTCTATGAAGGCGCGCGCGAGACGGCGCGGCGCTTCCTCAACGCCGCCGATGCGAGCGAGATCATCTTCGTGCGCGGCGCGACCGAGGCGATCAACCTCGTCGTCTATAGCTGGGGCTGGACGTTCCTGAAGCCCGGCGATGAGGTGCTCATCACTGAATTGGAGCATCACGCCAATATCGTGCCGTGGCAGATCTTGCGTGACCGCGTCGGGTTCACGCTGAAGGTCGCGCCGATCGATGCGACCGGCGGGCTCGACATGGCGGCGCTCGGGCGCCTCATCACCCCGCGCACCAAGATGGTGGCGATAACGCAGCTCGCCAACGCCACCGGCGCGCTCGTGCCGATCGATGCGATCGTCCGTCTCGCGCACGCGCAGGGGGCGAAGGTGCTCGTCGATGGCTGCCAGGCGGCGCCGCGCATGCGCGTCGATGTGCGCGCGATGGATTGCGACTTCTATGTCTTCTCGGGGCACAAGACCTATGGGCCGACGGGAATCGGCGTGCTCTACGGCAAGCGCGAATTGCTCGAGGCGATGCCGCCCTGGCAAGCCGGCGGCGACATGATCCTCAATGTCACCTTCGAGAAGACGACGTTCCAGGATCCGCCGGCGCGCTTCGAGGCGGGGACGCCCGACATCTCCGGCGCGATCGGGCTGGCGACCGCGCTCGACTATATCGAGGCGCTGGGCCGCGAGGCGATCGAAGCGCATGAGGCGACGCTGACCGAATACGGCATCGACAAGCTCTCGCATCTTCCCGGCGTCAGCCTCATCGGCGCGGGGCAGCGCCGCTTCGGCATTCTGTCGCTCGAGGTCGAGGGCATTCACCCGCATGATCTCGCGACCTTGCTCGATCACCATGGCGTTGCCGTGCGCGCCGGGCATCATTGCGCCCAACCGCTCATGGACAAGCTCGGCTGCCATGCGACAACGCGCGCCTCGCTTGGCATCTACAATGACGAAAGCGATATCGATAAGCTCGCCGAGGCGGTGAAGGCGGCGCAGGCGATGTTCGCGCGGTGAGGAGTGAGATGGATTCGCGAGAGCTTTATCAGGACATCATTCTGGATCACGGCCGCAAGCCGCGGAACTTCCATGCGATGCCGCATCCGAGTCATTTCGCGCATGGCCACAACCCCCTCTGCGGCGACCGCGTCACGGTCTATCTCGAGATCGAGGGGGATCGCATCAAGGATGTGAGCTTCGAGGGGCGCGGCTGCGCCATCTCGACCGCCTCGGCCTCGCTCATGACCGAGGTGCTGAAAGGCAAGACGCTCGCCGAGGCGGAGCAGCTCTTCAAGGCCTTCCATGCGGAGGTGACGGGTGTTGAGGCGCCGGGCGTTGCGGAGGCGCTGAGCGATGATCTCGACCGCCTCGCGCCGCTCGAAGGGGTCAAGGCTTATCCCGCCCGCGTCAAATGCGCGACGCTCGCCTGGCATGCTTTCGAGGCGGCCCTGAAGAACGGCTCCGTCGGCGCCACAGTCAAGACCGAGTAGCAATGATGGCCAACGACGATCCCTTTGCCTTCGAGAACGAGGCACTCCCGCCCACCGAGGAGGTCGAGCGCCCCGCCGCGACCGAGAGCGATCCGGCGCTTGTCGAGCGCGTGCTCGATGCGATGCGGACGGTGCACGATCCCGAGATACCGGTGAACATCGTCGAGCTCGGCCTCATCTACGAGCTCATCGCCAATAAGGACGGCATCGTCTATGTCGAGATGACCCTGACGACGCCGGCCTGTCCCGTCGCGGGCGCGCTGCCCGGCCAGGTGCGCGATGCCATCGCCGAGGTCGAGGGCGTCAACGATGTGCGCGTGAAGCTCGTCTGGTCGCCGCCCTGGGACAAGGACCGCATGAGCGAGGAAGCAAAGCTCGAGCTGGGGCTGATCTAAAACCCTTTCGCTTGCGGCAATGCCTCGGCCCATC
>CAYMNX010000227.1:0-6515 GCA_964391905.1 uncultured Rhizobiaceae bacterium | reverse complement strand
CGTCGCCGGCGTCGTGGCCGAATGTGTCGTTGATCGACTTGAAGTAATCGATATCGAGCACCAGCAGCGACAGCGGCTTTCCGCGATCGGCCGCCTGCTGCACCAGCGTCGCCAGATGGCTCTCCATGTAGCGGCGATTGTAGAGGCCGGTCAGGCCATCCGTGATCGCAAGCTCCATCGATTGCTGCACGTTGTCGCGCAGGTGATCGGTGTAGCGGCGGCGGCGGATCTGGGTGCGGGCGCGCGCCAGAAGCTCGTTCTTGTCGACCGGCCGCAACAGATAGTCGTTCACGCCGATCTCGAGCCCGCGCAGGAGCCGCGCATTGTCCTCGGCACACTCGCGCCGGTCCCGTGGCAGGCAGTCGACAGCGAAAAGCGTCTTGAAGGGACGCCGCTTTCGACGGCGGCCTTGCGATCGCTGCTCGATGAGGAGCTCGACGCCAAGGCGCATCCTTTGGCGCGCAATGGTTGGAAGCTCGATGCCGCGGCGGGCTTGGTAGAGGAGGCCGCCGAGGCATTGATGGCGATGCGCGGTTGCGAGACGGCGCGGGCGGCGGAGTGAGGCGGGATGACCAGCGCGACATCGACCGCTGAGGAACGGGCGCTGGCCATTGTCGCCGAGTTGAAGCGCGCCGGGATCGGCATCGTCTCGACCTTGCCCGATGTCTGGCTCGGCGCCGTCATTGGCGCGCTCGATGCCGATCCGGCGATGACGCTCATTCGCGTGACGCGGGAGGATGAAGGGCTGGGTATCTGCGCTGGGGCGTTCCTGGGCGGAAAGCGCGCGGCGCTGCTCGCGCAAAATGCCGGCATCCTGCTCTCGACCAATGTTCTCGCCGGGCTCGCGATGCACCACCAGATTCCCGCGTTGCTGCTCGTGGCGCAGCGGGGCGGCCCCGACGACAATCAGTACTATCAGACCTACAAAGGCCGGGTGACGGTACCGGTTCTGTCCGCGATCGGCGTGCCGCATCATCGGGTCGACAGCCCTGAGGATTTTCGCCTGATCGAGGAAGGGTGGCGCCAATCCTTTCTCTGCCGAATGCCCGTTGCGCTGCTGTTCACGCGCCGGGCGCTCTTTGGTGAGGCAGGGTGAGATGAGCGTCAAACGCGACGATTGCGCACGGCTGTTGCGGACCCATTTGCGCACGGATGCGCTCGTAGTCGGCGGCCTCGGGACGTCGGGTCGCGCTTGGCGCGCGCAAGATGCGCCGCACCCGACCTATTACGTGTCGGACCCGATGGGCATCGGCGTAACCATGGCGCTGGGCCTCGCCCTGGCGCAGCCGCAGCGCGAAATCCTTTATCTCGGTGGCGATGGCGATCTCGTCATGAATCTGGGCAGCTTGCTGACCGTGGTCGGCGCCAAAATTGCCAATCTCAAGATCGCGATTTTCGACAACCGCCGCTACGAGACAGGCGGCGGCCTGCCCTTGGCGGGTTCCGACCATTACTCCCTTGCCGCGATCGCGCGCAGTTCCGGTTTTCATTACGCGGAGGAAGCCGGCGATCCCTCGACGCTCGAGGCCTGCATCCGCCAGTTTCTCGGCGAGAACGGCCTGGCGTTTCTGGCCCTGCGCGTCGAGATGGAGCCTTCGCCCTATGGCCCGCCGCCAGCTTGGTCGCAGGCCGAGGATCGCGCGGTATTCATGCGCCGGCTCGCGGGCGAGATTTGACGAGTGGGGCCAAGACGTTGTGCGCATTGACACAAGCGCGCCAGTTGCGGCAGCCCTAACATAGGCCCGTCTCCGCCAGCAGGCAGAGGCAAGATGCCGAACGATTCCGATCGAGGGAGAGAAACATGCCGCCAGCACCCACGCTGCACGCAGCGATGATCGGCACGCCGCTCGGCGGCGCGACCGAGTTCGACGGCATCATTCTCGGCGCTGGGCATCATGGCATGATTTTGGGTGCCTATCTCGCGAAAGCCGGATTGAAGGTGCTGCTGCTGGAGCGCCGCCTGCAATATGGCGGTGGTTTGACGACGCTCGAAGTGACTGAGCCCGGCTTCTATCACAATCTCCATTCGATCAATCATTTTCAGATCGCCGAGGCGCCGTGGTTTCAAGACCTGAAGCTCGGCGAGCGTGTCTCCTACATCACGCCCCAATACGAATTCGCGATGCCGCTTCTCGATGGACGGGGCCTGGTCTTCAGCCGCAATCTCGAGGAGACCTTGGCAAATATCTCGCGCTTCTCCGAGAAGGATGCGCGCACCTTCCGCGCCTGGAACGAGAAAGCCGAGCGCATCACGCGTGACATTTTCATGCCGGAACGCTTTTCCGAGCCCTTGCCGCAATTGGAGCGCGAGGCCTTGCTCGCGCAATCGGGCCTCGGCCGCGCATTTCTCGAGATCACAAAGCGTCAGCCTTTCGAAGTCGTCAACGAGTTGTTCGAAAACGAGCATGTGAAGCTCATGTTCCTTTTCAAAGTGTCGCTCTTCGGGACTTGGCTGGTCGATACGATGAACAAGACGAGTCCGATGGGATCCGTCATCCGCGCCTTCGATCTCCAAACCGGCTACCAGCTTTGCCGCGGGGGCAGCGTCAATCTCGCGCGGGCGCTGATGGAGACTTATCTCGTCCATGGGGGTACCTACCGCAATCAGGTCGAGCCCTATCGCATTGCGCTCGAAGGCGGCCACGCCACCGGGGTCGAGCTTGAAGACGGGACTCGCTATCGCGCGCGCCACTTCGTCGCGAGTGCGCTCGACGTGCATCAGACTTTCGAGAAGCTGATTGGGCGCGATCAACTCCCGGCGAGCTACCTCGCCAAGATCGATGGTCATAAATACACGGCATGGTCGCTCTTCGGACTTCACTTGGCCCTTGCAGAAGCGCCGCGATACAAAGCAGCCGCGTGGGACCCGGCGATCGATCATACGCTCAAATACAGTATCGGCGCCGAATCAATCGCCGATCTCATGGATGCGCACGGCGACGTCCAGGCAAACAAGATTCCAAGCCGAATCAATTTCGGCGCGGGTGCGCTCTCGGTGCTCGACCCGAGCCAGGCCCCCCCGGGCAAGCACACTGCCTATGCCTGGCATGTGATCCCCCACGCGCCCGATGGACGACCCGAGACCCTGCGCGAAATCGCGACGGAATTCTCCGACCGCATCATCGAGACTTGGGCGAAGTACGCGCCCAATGTCAGCGCCAAGAACATCATTGGCCGCCACGCTTACACGTCCTACGAATATGTTCAGGAGCTGCCGAACATGCGCGGCGGCGACATCTTCATGGGCGCGTTCAGCGCCGATCAAGTGATGTACAATCACTTTGGGTATCGCACGCCGATTGCGAATCTTTATATGGCCGGGTCGGCGGCGCATCCGGGCGGCGCGATCTCCGGTGGCTCTGGCTATATCGCCGCGGGCCTTATTGCCAAAGATCTCGGGATTCGCCCGTGGTGGCGGCCGGTCGAGGCGCAGGCTGCGCTGCAAGCAATCGCGAAAAGCTAGCGAGGGATCTCATGCCGGAAGCAAGCACGGCGTCCTATCCCAGTCTGCGCGACCGGGTGGTCATCATCACGGGCGCAGGTCGGGGCCTCGGCCGCGCCTTTGCGCATGCTTTCGCCGATGCTGGCGCCGTTCCCGTCTTGGCCGAGCTTGATGCGGCGAAAGCGGCGCGTGTTGCCGGCGAGATCGCGGCGGAGCAGGGCCGCGCGCTTGCCATCTCCTGCGATGTGAGCGATGCCGCATCGGTCGAAGCGATGGCGAAGCGCGTGCTCGGCGAGTTCGGGCGCGTTGATGTCCTCGTGAACAATGCGGCAATCTTCTCGACCTTGGCGATGCGGCCTTTCGATGAGATTCCGCTCGAGGAATGGGACCAGGTAATGCGGGTCAACGTAACTGGTGCGTTCCTCTGCGCCCGCGCGGTCGCGCCGGTGATGCGGCGCGCCAAGTGGGGGCGCATCATCAACATGTCGTCGGGTGCCGTAACCCTCGGGCGGCCGAACTATCTTCACTACACCACGTCGAAATCGGCATTGATCGGGATGACCAATTCGATGGCGCGCGAGCTTGGCCCCTATGGCATTACGGTCAACGCCATTCTTCCTGGTCCGGTCTTCACCGAAATCCCGCGCGGGACGGTGACGCCCGCGCAGAAAGAGAAGCTGGTCGCTGCGCAATGCATTCAGCGTCCGCAAACCCCCAATGATTTGATCGGGACGATGCTGTTCCTGGCGTCCGATGCGAGCGCTTTCTTGACCGGCCAATCGATCACCGTCGACGGCGGCTGCACGCATCCTTGAGGGGCGCGCCGACCGGCTTTGCCGCATCCGGATTTCGTGCGCGATAAGGCAAGATCGCTCGACGCGCCACCGCTAGCCTCGAATTTCTCCCGACCACTCGGCCTCCGGGTGCTGCAGATCACGTGGCGAGCTGGGGCGGGGCGAAAAGGGGCTGTCGCAGCCGGAGGCCGATCCACTTGGAGATTGTTGCATGCCGTCTATTCCCACCGCCGCCGCGCTAACGCGCCGGCAAGTCTTTGTCGGGGGTGGTGCGGTTGCGGCCAGCGTGGCGTTGGCTTCACTCGCCAATCCGGCGCGCGCCGATGCGCCGCTCCGCGTCGCGACGTCGCTGACCGATATTCCGCGCCTCTCGGGCAGCCCCGAAGGCGGGTTCGAGGGGCTGCGCTTTGCCGGCTATCCGATCTACGATCCGCTGATCAATTGGGACCTCACCGCGAGCGACAAGCCCTCGAGCCTCGTCCCGGCGCTCGCCGAATCGTGGCAGATCGATCCGCAAGACAAGAAGCGCTGGATTCTGAAACTCCGACAAGATGTCAGCTTTCATGACGGGTCGCGTTTCGATGCCGACGCGGCGCTGTGGAATTTTGCCGCCATCTTTGATGCGAAGGCGCCGCACTATGATGGGGCGCGGGCCGCGACCACCCGCTCCCGCATGCCGAGCATAGTCGGCGCGGAAAAGATCGACGATCACAGCATCGCGGTGATCACCGAGAGCGTCGACGCGATGACGCCTTATCAGCTGAC
Organism: uncultured Rhizobiaceae bacterium; assembly: GCA_964391905.1. GTDB lineage: Bacteria > Pseudomonadota > Alphaproteobacteria > ATCC43930 > CGMCC-115725 > CAIKMD01. The sequence goes on along the minus strand of CAYMNX010000227.1, from coordinate 1,514 downwards.
CTTCCTCCTTCACGTCAGTCCCGCGCAATATACGAAGCTCGGCAATGACTGGAGCAAATTCGCAGCCGAGCCTTCCGGTACCGGACCCTTCCGCGTCGCGAAACTGGCGCCGCATATTCGGCTCGATCTGGCACGCAATGATGCTTATTGGGACCAGCAGCGGATGGCGAAGAGCCCGCTCTTGGCGATCATCCCGATTCCCGATCCGAACTCTCGGGTGGCGGCGCTCCGTTCCGGCGAGGTCGATTTCATTGAATCGGTGCCGCCCGATACGATCGCGAGCCTCAAAGGTGCGGGCTTCAAGGTGCTGGCGAATATCTATCCGCATATCTGGGGATGGCGGCTCAATACCTTGCCGGATTCGCCGTTCGCCGATCTGCGCGTGCGGCGCGCCGCCAATCTTGGCATCGACCGCGCGGCGATCGTCAATCTGCTTGACGGGACCGCGGTCGCGGCAAAAGGGCTAGTTGCGCCGAGCTCCCCCTGGTTCGGCAAGCCGAGCTTCGATCTGCGCTACGACCTCGTCGAGGCCAAGCGCCTCATGACCGAGGCGGGATATGGGCCGAGCAAACACGCCAAGGCGCGCATCCTCATTTCGGCCAATGGCGGCGGCCAGATGCAGCCTTTGCCGATGAATGAATTCATCCAATCGAATCTTGCCCAGATCTGGCTCGACGTCGAATTCCAGGTGTCCGATTTCGCCGCTCTGTTTACCGCCTATCGCAACGGCGCCAAGGCACCGCAATCGGCCGGCATTCACGGCATCAATCTCGCGAGCCCGACGCAGGAGCCGGCCAGCGCGTTCTTGCGCGGCTTCCTCACCGATTACGCGCCGCCGCGCGGCTCGAATTGGAGCTATTACAGCAACCCCGAGGTCGATCAGCACCTCCGGGAAGCACAACAAGCCTTCGAGCCGGAGGATTTCAATCACGCCATGGCGCGGGCGCACGAGTTGCTGGTCGAGGACGCGGTCTCGCTGATCGTCGTCCATGACACCAATCCGCGCGCGCTCAGCGAGCGAATTCGCGGGTTCGTCCAGCCGCAGAACTGGTTCGCGGATTTCACCAGTGTGACGGTTGCCTGAGAACCATACCGCTGTGAGGGCGGCAAGGCATGGCGCGCCGCCTGAGGCCCTGGCGCGAGATTTGCACATAAACGAACAGCATGCCGCTTTCGAGGTGACCGATGAAGCCGCAGATGCATCTCGCTTTCGATTTGTCGTGGACCCATCTGCAGGGGCGGTGGCGTCAGCCCGGCTCCTGGACGGGGCGCACCTATCCCGACATCGCGATCTTGAAGGAAATCGCCAGCATCGCCGAGCGCGGCTTGATCGACATGCTGTTCTTCGGCGACGGCAGCGGTATTCCCAGTACCTGGCGGGGCTCGCCCGAAGAGGCGGTGCGTTGGGCGATCGGCTGGCCGCGGCAGGATATGAGTCCCTATATCGCAATCCTGGCCGAGGGGACGAAGCATATCGGCTTCGGGCTCACCTATTCCTCGACCTTCATGCATCC
>CAYMNX010000226.1:0-10893 GCA_964391905.1 uncultured Rhizobiaceae bacterium | reverse complement strand
GCGTCGACGATCAGCGGCAGATCGACAATATCGCGGATCGCCATGGTGTGCTCGGCGAGTTGGGTCAGATCCATGAAGCCGAGATCGGGCAGGCCGAGATAGGTGTTGGTGAGGCCGGCGCCCGTCAGATAGATCGCCTCGAAGCCGAGATCGGCGACGACCCGGGCGGCCAAGGCATTGGGCGCGCCGGGAAGAAGGACGCCGCGCTCTTTCGCCATGAGGTCGCGAAGCGTGGTGACGTGGGTTGATGTCATCGGCTCGCTCCTGTCGGTCGTTCAAGGAGAGGCGCGTCCGCGCCGCGCCGGGCTTTTTGCGGTTCCCTGCATCGCGGCGCGAGCCGTCTCGACGAGGCGCGGCAATACCGGCGAGGTCGCATCCTTCTTCCAGACGAGATAGATCGGGGTCGCGGGCGTCTTGGTCGCGAGCGCGCGGTAGGCGATGCCGGCGAGGCGGAGATGGCTGACCGATTCCGGCACCACCGAGACGCCAAGCCCCGCAGCGACGAGGCAGACAAGGCTGTGCATTTCGGCCACCTCGTGAAGGATGTCGAGCGAGAGTCCATGCCCCTCAAACAGCTCGGCGACGCGCGCGCCTTCGCTCTGGCTCAAAGCGCGCGGCAGAGACAGGAAGGGCTCCGCGGCGATCTCTTTGAGGCTCACGCTTTGCTTGCGCGCGAGAGGATGGCGCTGCGGCAAGACCGCGATCAGCCGATCCTGCGCGATCGGCAGATAGTTGAGCGCCGTGTCGAAGGTCGGCGGCCGGACGATGCCGACATCGATGGCGCCTTCGTGCAAGGCGCGATGCTGAGCGGCGATGCTCATCTCGGCGAGCGTGACCTCGACGCGCGGGTAGCGGGCGTGAAACGCGCGCAGAATGCGCGGCACGATCACGTAAGCGGCCGAGTAGATGGCGGCGATCGCCAGCCGGCCGCGCTCGCCCTTTCCAACCGCGCCGACGGCCTCGCGCGCCTCCGCCGCGCAGCGCAGCACGCGCCGCGCCTGATCCAAGAATTCCTTTCCGGCCTCGGTCAGCGCCACCTGTCTCTTGCTGCGGCGGAAAAGATCGACGCCCAGCTCTTGCTCGAGACGCCGGATCTGTTGGCTGAGCGGCGGCTGTGCGATGTGCACGCGGCGCGCCGCCCGGGTGAAGTTAAGCTCCTCGGCGACGGCGACGAAATAACCGAGCTGGCGCAGCTCCAACGCTCTCTCCCTCGCGGTGGCATGACAAGCTACCATGCCGCGGGCGGAGATATCGAGGCTCGGCTCAGCTCGTGCGCGGCCGGAACCAGGAGGTCGCATAAAGGCAGGCGGCGCCGAGCAGCACGCTGCAGGCAACGAAGAGCAGGCCCGCGGCGAAGCCTTGCGTCCGATCCTTCAGCATGCCGACGATCAGCGGTCCGATCGTGCTGCCGGTCACACCGAGCGTATTGATCAGCGCGATTCCGACCGGACGGCCGCGTTCGGAAAGATAGGTTGCGGGAATGGTCCAGAACACGCTCTGCGCGGCAAAGACACCAACAGAACAAAAGATGAGGCCGATGAATTTGATGATTGGCGGCGCGACGAAGCCGATGAAGAGCCAGCCCACCGCCATGAGCAGCATCGGCAGGACCACGTGCCAGACGCGTTCCTGCCGGCGGTCGGAACTGGCGCCCCACGGTCCCATCAGAGCGATCGTGAAGAGCGAGGGAATCGCGGTCAAAAGGCCGATGACCCAGAGGCTGCTACTCGGCAAGACCGAGCGCACGATCTGCGGGACCCAGGCGGAATTGGTCGATAGCGAGATGACGAGGCAGAAATAGGTCGCTGACAGCAGCAACACGGCTGGCTGCAGCAACTCGCGAGCGGAGCCCGGCTTGGTGGCGGAAGGCACGGTCGCCGGAGCCAGCGCGCGTTTCAGCGCGGCTTTTTCCGCAGGCGACAGCCAGCGCGCTTCGTCGGGGCTGTTGCTCAGATAGAAATAGGCGATGATTCCGAAAATGATCGACGGCACACCCTCGAGCAGGAACAACCAGCGCCAGCCAGCTATGCCGAGAACGCCATTCATCTCGAGAATGAGGCCCGAAATCGTTGAGCCGAAGGCGATGGTGATGGGTTGCGCCATGATGAAAAGCGTTGCCGCTCTGGCGCGGTATTCGCGCGGAAACCAATAGGTCATGTAGAGCAGGACGCCAGGCGTAAAGCCGGCTTCGGCGAGACCGACGAGGCCGCGCAGCGCATAAAGGCTGGTCGGCCCGACCGCAAATACGGTCGCGGCCGAGGCGAGGCCCCAGGTAATCATGATGCGCGGAATCCAAAGCCGCGCTCCGACTCGCGCCAGGGCGACATTGCTCGGAATCTCGGCGAGCACGTAAACTACGTAGAAGACGCTGTTGGCGAGCCCAAACATGGTCGCGGAGAGGCCCAACTCCTTGTTCATCGACAAGGCAGCATAGGCCATATTGATGCGGTCGAGATAAGAGCAGATGAAGAGTATGAGCAGGAACCACATCAGTCGCCGATAGACTTTGCGGGCGACCGCTTCTCCTTCGGAGATTTCAGACCTGGCGCTGGACGATGAAATTGAGTCGATACCCTGCACTTGTTCGCTACCCTGCAGTCGTGGTGGCAGTGTAACCCCGCGCCCGGACGGGCGCCGCGGCACCTGGAATGAGATTAGAAGGTGGCTTTTGCCCAATCGTCGGCATGTTCCATCTCGCTCCCGGCGTCAGCCGTATGGAGCCAATGGATCTTCTCGAGCAAATTCTCGTCGGAGACGCGCAACAGGCTGCTCTCCTCTCCGACATCCCAAAGCGCCTTGCGCCAGCCGGGGATGACGAAGACGTCACCGTGCTTCCAGGCGATGCGCGTGCTGTCGCACTCAACGGCGCCGCTGCCTTCCTTGACGGCGTAAATGCAGCTTGCCGTGGTCTCGCGCTCGAGAAGCTTCGTTCCCGGCGCGAAATGGCGCCATTTGATCCGGATCGTATCGAGCGCCGGCGGCCCGACGAGGAGCTCGCGCAAGCCGGGACGCGATTCGGCTTGCTCTTTCACCTTCCGGCCCCATTCGCCATAGGCGAAGCGAAACGGCGAGCTGGCCGCAACCGTAGTGCTCTCCTCGACGAAACCTCGCGCATATTGCTCGAAGAACATCGGCCCGAGCGCATGGGTCAGCGGCGCATCGAGCACGTCGATCCAGAAGGCGTCGTCCCCGCCGTCATTGCTGTGCCCATGCCAGGCCCAATTCGGCGTCAGCAGAACGTCCCCCGGCTCCATCGGGATCTTCTCGCCATTGACCACCGTATAGGCTTGGGGCCCAGCCTCGAGGATGAAGCGCATGGCATTCGCGGTATGGCGGTGGCTGCGCGCGACTTCGTGGCCGCGGATCATCTGATAGGCGGCGACGAGACTCGGCGCGGTCGCATAGGTGTTGCCGGGGATCGGATTGAAGAGGATGAGATTGCGCCGCTCTGCTGCGGCGGTGCCGATCAAATCCGCCGCTTTTGCCAGGGCCGCGCGCGCCATCTCATAGGACCAATGCGCCGGCACGAATTTCTTCTTCGGCGTCGGGTACATCGAGGGCTCGGTCTTGTGCCAGCCCGCTTCCATATGGAGCGGCTCGAGCGCGCGATAGAGCGCTTCGAGCTCGGAATTCGGCTGCGCTGCTGCGACGTTCACACGCATGACGGTGTCTCCTTTCGCTGCGCCGATCCGACCAGCACATGACGTTGGCCGAAGCCCACTTCCGGGCGCGGCAGGTCTTTCGGCTCGACAAAGCCGCAAATCGTCTCAAGCAAGGCGTTGCAATCCTGCGGCAGTCGCGTGCCGCGCCAGGCGACCATGCCATCCGGACGCACCAGGACGAGCGGCTTCTCGTAGGCAAAGACGAGATCGGGCTGGTGGCTCTCGAAGGCCGAGACCGGCACGCGGCACTTGGCCGCCGCGTCGAGCAGCGGCCGGGCATCGGGCGGGTCTTCGCCGAGGCGCATCAGCACGAAGCCCGAGCCGAAAAGGTCGAGCGTCGAGCGCCCATCGGCCGAGATCCAGACATGCGGCGCGCGATGCCCGGGGCGCGAGGTCTGCACGTAAATCGCTGGATCGTCCGGCGGCTCCGGCGTGCCGTCGGGCACGACGATCGGCGAGTGCTCATAGCGCTGGCCGAGATGAATGCCGGTGGTGAACCATTCGCGGCTCATGGCGATGCTGTAGGCGCGGCCGAAGCGCGCCCGCGCCGCGTCGGCCTCAGCGCCCGCCTCGAACAGGATCGGATCGGTCTTGGGCGCGACCATGCGCTGCAAATTGCCGCCCGCTTCGGTGATGTTGCGGATGCCGATGGGCCGGCGCTCGATTTCGTAGCTCTGAAGGAGATGGGGCCCGCCCCAGCCGCGCAGCACGGCTTCGAGCTTCCACGAGAGATCGACGGCGTCTTGGATGCCGGTATTCATGCCGAAAGCGCCGGTCGGCGAGAACATGTGAACCGCATCGCCGCAGAGCCATACCCGGCCGCTGCCGTAGCTGTCGGCCACCATGAGGCGGCGGATCCAGGGCATGATCGAGACGATCTCGAAGGGGAAGTCGCAGCCCACCGCGCGTCGGATCGCGGCGCGGATCTCGTCCTCGGAATAGCGTCGCGGCGTCGTATTGCCGACGATCGACATGCGGTAATCATCGCGCCCGTTGATCGCGACGATCGTCGCCCACATGCCATTCTGATCGAAAAGGATGATGCGATAGAACTCACCCTTGTCATGCAGCGTTTTCAGCGCGGGGCTGCGGAAGATTACATTCGTGGTGTAAGTGACGGCCGGATTGCCCGAGAGGGTGATGCCGCGCAGATTGCGCACCACGCTCGACGCGCCATCGCAGCCGACGAGACAGGCGGCTTCGATCTGGCGCGGCGCGCCCGTGCTCAAATCCTCGACCGTGGCGACGACTTTATCATCGCGCTCCTTGAAGGAGACCAGCCGGCAAAGATGGCGTACTGTGGCCGATGCCTGGCGTCGCGCCCAAGCCAAAAGAATCGGATCGAACATGTCCTGCGGGCAGCGCTCGCGCTTCTGCGGGCTGCCGGGCGCGTGTTTCTCATCGGCCCGGCCAGTGAAACGCTCGCGGCCGAACTCATAACCGGTGAGGCTGGTGGCCCAGATATAGTCCTGCCGATAATGCGGAGGATAAGGGCAGTTCTCGACCGCCTCGACGAGGCCCCAGCGGCGGCAGAACTCCATGGTGCGGACGCCGACCAAATCCATCTTCGGCTGGCTGATCGTCCCGTCCGACTGCTCGATCAACAGACACTAGACACCCCGCGTGCCAAGATCGCCGCCCAACGCCAGCCCGACCGGCCCGGCGCCGACGATCAGCACCTCGGTATCGGATGGGATCGGGGGCAAAGTCTCCTGCATCGACGGCTCCCTCCTGGGCTCTATCGCGAAGGCCCCAACGAAGCCGGCGCGCCGCGCGCCTTCGAACTCCGCTTGTGAAAGATATGAGCGGCCGGACGAAACGCGTCCAATATGGATTCTGTCTGTTTTAAGACGATCCCGGTATCAGGCTCGCCGCCACGCTTTCAAGCAGGGCTGGCTGCTGCGCCGACTGGCCCCGCATTGCACGCGGATTGACCTCGACAAGGTCCCGGCGTGGGGGTGCTCTTCTTCGAGGATGAACGGCTTGCCGCCGGCGGCGATGATCTCGGCATAGCCCGTCAGGATGGCGGCCGCCGCGTCCCGTCCGGTGATCGACAAATTCTCCGCGCGCCCTTCCAGCAGCGCGCTGGTCACGAGCCGCACCAGATCGATCGTATAGGGCATTGGGTAGGCTTCATCGAAAGCGTTGATGCCCCAGACGAACCGGCCTTCGGCGTCGCGCCACGTGCCGAAATTCTCGACATGGAGATCGCCGATCGCCAGCAATTCGGGCGCGCCGGCAAGATCGGCGCAAGCCCGCGCCACAGCACGCACCAGCGATAGAAGGTCGCGCGGAGGAAAGAAAACGCGTCTTCCCTCATGCGCCGGTGCTTCAGCGCGATGTCGCGCTCGATGAGCCCGATCCGGCGCCGCGCCCAATCCTCGTCTTCCGACGTGGCGGAAACGACGTTCATGCGCGGCGCCCGATCGGCGCAGGTGACTCTTATCGTTTTAGTCGCGCTTCATCACGACATTGCCCGATATCTCTTCGACGCTGTTGAGGCGAACGAGCACGGCCGCGCCCTTCTTCTCGGGATCGGGCTTGCGCTCGGCCTCGGGGATGAGGTCCCACACCTTGTCGCGGTCGGGTCCGCTCGTCACGAGCTGCGCGTCGCCATAAAAGCGGATGACGCCGCCGCGGAAGTCTTTTCCGGCCTTGGCGGCGTTGCGATAGAAGATCGCGACGTGCGGATTTTCCTTGAGCCGGTTGAGCGAGCTGCGGTTGCTGCGCTCCCAATAGGCGAGCGTGTCGTCGTTGAACGCGATGACGCTGCCCTTGGGGCTGATCTGCGGATGGCCGTCCTTGCTTGCCGTGCCGACGAGGCAGGGCGTGCCGTCGGCGAGCGCCGAATTCAAAACGTCGCGAATGAGGTCCGTCAACTTGATCATTGCTGCTCCCTTTAGTTATCCGGCCGATCTTCGAAAGGCGCCAGAATGCGTCATCCGGCGCGGAGCGGCAAGGGCGGCGCGGCTTGAATCGCGGCGCCCGTGGGACGACAATCCCACAAGGGAAGCGCATGCAAAAGATCGCCGTTCGCTGTTGCGTCGCCGGCGGTGGGCCCGCCGGGGTCATGGCCGGGCTGCTGCTCGCCCGCGCCGGTGTCGATGTCGTGGTGCTGGAGAAGCACGCCGATTTCTTCCGCGATTTCCGTGGCGACACGATCCATCCTTCGACGCTCGAGCTGATGCACGAGCTCGGCTGCCTCGACGAATTCCTGACGCTGCCGCATCAGAAGGCGCGCCAACTGAGCTTTCAGTTCGGCGGCGTCTCGGGAGAGATCGCTGATTTTTCGCATCTGAAGCTCCGCTGCCCCTACATCGTGCTGATGCCGCAATGGGATTTTCTCGATTTTCTCGCGCGCCGCGGCTCGCGCTATCCGACCTTCTCGTTGAAGATGAGCGCTGAGGTGACGGGGCTGATCGAGGAAGAGGGGCGCATCGCCGGCGTGACGGCGACAACGCCGCGCGGTCCTCTTGAGGTCCGCGCCGATCTCACCATCGCCGCGGATGGGCGTCATTCGCTGCTGCGGGAAAAAGCCGCGCTGCCGATCGATGATTTTGGCGCGCCCATGGATGTGCTGTGGTTCAGCCTGCCGCGGGAGCCGACCGATCCCGACGAGACCATGGGGCGCTTTGAGAGCGGCATCATTCTCGTCGCCATCGATCGCGGCGATTACTGGCAATTCGGCTATGTCATTCCGAAGGGCGCGTTCGACGATATTCGCCGCCGCGGCTTGGCCGAATTCCGCGCCGCGGTGCGGCGTCTCGCGCCTTATGTCGGCGACCGCACCGCAGCGCTCGACGATTGGCAAAAGATCAAGCTGCTCACGGTCCAGGTCAATCGCCTGCGACGCTGGTATCGGCCGGGCCTCCTGTGCATCGGCGATGCGGCGCATGCGATGTCGCCGGTCGGCGGCGTCGGCATCAACCTCGCGGTCCAGGACGCGGTCGCCGCCGTCAATCTCCTCGCTCCAGCCCTCTTCGAGCGCCGTGTCGGTGAAGCCGATCTGGCGCGGGTGCAAAGCCGGCGCGAATTTCCCACCCGCATGACGCAGTGGTTCCAAATCATGGTGCAGAAAAGGGTGCTTAGCCGTGTGCTCGAGGGCGGGGCGATGAAACCACCCCTCATCGTAGCGCTATTAAGGCGCTTTCCCATCCTGCGCCGGCTTCCCGCTCGCCTCATCGGCGTTGGTGTGCGGCCAGAGCATATCCGCCTCCCGCCACGCTGGCCCGAGAAAGGTTGAGCAGTGCCAAAGGGCATTGTAAGAACACCGCCGCTGTGACGAAAACCCCTTCTCCTCCAAAGCGATCGGGCCATACGTCCGAAGCGCTCGCCGGCGGTTAGCGCGAATGAAAGCGGCCGAATTCGACTATGCGCGTGCCGGTACGGTCGAGGAAATCTGCCGTTTGCTGGCCGATGCGCGGGGCGAGGGCAAGATCATCGCCGGCGGCCAGACCTTGGTGCCGCTTCTCGTCATGCGACTTGCGCGACCGGCGCTCGTGGTCGATATCAATCGGGTCGACGAACTCAAGGGCATCGGCAGCGATGATGGCGCGCTGGTCATCGGCGCCGCCACGCGCCAAGCCGACGCACTCGCCGACGCGACGCTCCTGCAACTAGCGCCGCTCTTGGCGAAGGGATTGAAGATGGTGGGCCATCCGCAGACCCGCAATCGCGGCACGATCGGGGGCAGCCTCGCCAATGCCGATCCTGCCGCCGAGATCGGGCTTGTGGCACGGACACTCGATGCCAAGCTCACCGCGCGCTCGGTCGCGGGCGAGCGGATCATTGCGATCGGCGATTTCTTCGCAGGCGCGATGACGACGGCGCTGACGCCCGAGGAATGTTTGACGCAGATCCGCTTGCCGATTTGGCGCGATGCCGGGCGGCTCGGTACCGGTTTCGAGGAAATGAGCATCCGGCGGAGCGATTTCGCTCTCGTCGCCGCGGCGTGTCAGCTAGCGCTCGATGCTGACGGCATATGTCAGCGCGCGGCGCTCGGCATCGGCGGTGCCGAAACGGCGCCGCTCCGTGTTGCCGAAGCGGAAGAGCGCCTTATCGGCACGCGGCTCGAGCCGCCGGATATCGAGCATGCGATGAGCGCGCTGCAAGCGGCGATTTCGCCCATTTCCGATACCCATGCCTCGGCCGATTATCGCCGCCGCGTCGCGGGCGCGCTGGCGGCGCGCGCGATTACCGCCGCGCGCGGTGAAGCCTTGGCGGCGAGGGCTTAGATGTCGCGCCACGATATCACGCTCACCGTCAATGGCCGCGCCTATCGCGCGAGCGTCCCGGCGCGGCTGACGCTCGTCGATTTCCTGCGTGAGGAGTTGCGGCTCACCGGCACGCATACGGGGTGCGAGCACGGCGTCTGCGGCGCGTGCTCGATTCTGCTCGACGGGCGAGCGGTGCGCTCGTGCTTGATGTGTGCCGTCCAAGCCGACGGCGCTACCATCACCACCGTCGAAGGCCTGGCGCCCGAGCCCGGCGCGCTTTCCGTCCTGCAGGATTGCTTTTGGGAGACGCATGCGCTGCAATGCGGCTTCTGTACGCCCGGCATGTTGATCGCGGCCCAGTCGCTGCTCGCGAAATCGCTCACGCCGACGGAGGAAGAGATCCGCGACGCGATCGGCGGCAATCTCTGCCGCTGTACCGGCTATAAGCAAATCGTCGAAGCCATCCAACTCGCGGCCGGGCGTTTGAGCGGCCGCAACCAGCCGCCGCCGCGTCATGGCTGATTCCACCTTCCGCTACATCGCGCGCAAGCGCCGGCCGAAAGAGGATCGCCGGTTCCTCGCCGGTGCCGCGCGCTTCGTCGCCGATGTCGCGCTGCCGGGCATGCTGCATGTGGCGCTGGTTGCGAGCCCCTATCCCTTCGCGCGCATTCGCGGCATCGATGCGAAGGCGGCGCTCGCGCTCCCCGGCGTGCGCGCCGTGGTGACGGGCGCCGATCTCGCCGCCGCGACCGATCCGATGATGAGCGGCCTCGATGCGCCGAAGCTGCGCCGCTATCCGCTGGCGCATCAATTGGCGCGCTATGTCGGCGAATGGGTGGCGGCCGTCGTCGCCGAAAGCCGCGCGATCGCCGAGGACGCCGCCGAGCTCGTCGAGGTCGACTACGAGGCACTCTCGCCGGTGATCGATCCCGAAGCGGCGCTCTTGCCGGATGCGCCGATCGTCCATCCCGATCACGGCTCGAATGTCCTCTTCCGCAAGAAGTGGGTCTGGGGCCCGGTCGAGGAGGATTTCGCGGCCAGCGATCAGCGTCTTTCCTTCCGCGCGCGCTGGCACAGGAGCTCGACCGTGCCGATCGAGACCTTCGGCGTCGTCGCGCATTGGGATCATGCGCGCCAGCTTCTCGATATCTGGGCTTCGATCCAGATGCCGAAATATGCGGATCAGCTGGCGCGTGCGTTGCGGCTTCCCGGCAATGCGGTGCGCGTCCATTTCGATGTCGATGTCGGCGGCTCTTACGGCGTCAAGCGCGGCTTGAAGCATTCGGTTCTCGCCGGCTTCCTCGCGCGCCAGCTCGGCGCGCCGGTGCGGCTGCTCGAGGATCGGCTCGAGAATATGCGGGGTGGCGATGCGCAAGGCCCCGATCGCATCTTCGATATGGAGGTGGCGTTCTCGAAGGACGGCATCATCCGCGCGCTCAAGATCCGCGCGCTCGATGATTGCGGCGCCCATGCCGGCCGTGCGCCCTTGCAGCTGGGCAAACCCGTGGGCGCGATCTGCGGCCCCTATCGCGTCCATAGCGTGCAATACGAGGCGATCAGCGTCACCACCAACAAGACGCCGCAAGAGGCGGTGCGCGGCTTCGGCCAATCGCCGACCAATTTCGCGCTCGAGACCGCAATCGACCGCGTTGCGGCAGCGCTCGGCATGGACCGGATCGCGCTGCGCCGCGCCAATCTCATCCGCAAGGAGGAATTCCCGTACACCAGTCCCTCGGGCAGCACCTATGACAGCGGCGATTACTTGACGGTGCTCGACAAGGCGCTGGCGGCTGCGGGCTATGCCGAGCTTGTCGCGACCCGCGATGCGGCGCGCGCGGCAGGAAAGCTCGCCGGCATCGGCATTTCGACCTGCCTCGAGCCCTCGGGCGGCAATTCGGCGTTCGAGCCGCTGTTCAATCCGAAGAACGAGACCACGACCTGGATGGAAGCGTGCAGCGTCAAGGTCGACGGCGCCGGTGCGATCGTCGTGTCGATGAACACGACCTCATCGGGCC
>CAYMNX010000225.1:0-5437 GCA_964391905.1 uncultured Rhizobiaceae bacterium | reverse complement strand
AGGAGGGCGGCTGCGAGCCCTTTGAGTCTTCGTCCCATCGCCATGGCCTCCCCCCCCTCCACGCGTGCGGAATCCCGCATCAACTCGGGCAATTCGCCCCGGTACGCGCGCGGCAGCTTGCTTGACTGGTCTGGCGCCGTCAAGCACTCTGCCGCGAGCGAATGAGGCGGCGAAGAGCGGGAGGAAAAAGATGGCGCTGCAAATCCGGCGGATCGTCTCGGGCCACAACGCGCAAGGGAAGTCGATCTTCATCATGGATGGTCCGGTCGGCCCGCCGAGCGGGCGACGGAACTCGGCCGGCACTTCGGTGGTCGAGCTCTGGCAGACAGATTGCACGCCGGCGGACAATACCGGCGACAAAGATCCGACCGATCATCCCTATCGCCTGCCGCCGCCGGCCAATGGCAGCGTCTTCCGCGTCGTCGAATATCCGCCCGATAAGGAGCGCTTTGCCGCGATGAGCGCACAGGACTGGTCGGCCGATGCGCAGCGCCAAGGCTATCAGCGCGATGCCGGTAATGCGCGCCATGCCGGATTCCACAAGACCGATACGATCGATTATGCGATCGTGATCGAGGGCGAAATCTACGCGCTGATGGATGAGGGCGAGAAGCTGATGAAGGCGGGCGACGTGCTGATTCAGCGCGGCACCAGCCACGCCTGGAGCAACCGCTCGGACAAGCCGGCGCGCGTCGCTTTCATTCTCATCGACGCGAAACCTGTTCCTTAATGGAATCACCGATGCTGACGGTACCCCCCTCCCGATCCCTCCCCCTCACGGGGGGAGGGAACAAACTTAAAAAGACTCCCTCCCCCTTGAAGGGGGAGGGTTGGGGTGTAAGTGAATCACGCAAACCGAAGCGAACATGCCAATGAGCCTCCTTCTGCAATTTCCACGCGTGCATCTCGATTTCGGCGCCGTTCGCGCGCTGCCGATGGAGCTCACGGCGCTCGGCATCACGCGGCCCTTGCTCTTGACCGATCAAGGGCTCGTCAAATGCGGCGTGCTCGGCCGCGTGCTCGAGGCGGTTCCCGGCCGCAACGATCTCGTCGTCTTCGACGAGGTGCCGGAGAATCCGACCTATGCGGGCGTCGATCGCGCGGTCGAGATCTACCGGCGCGAGCGCTGCGACGGCGTCGTCGCGCTGGGCGGCGGCTCGGTCATCGATACGGCCAAGGCAGTGGCGGTGTTGGCGGGCCATGGCGGCCCGCTCACCAACTATCTCGGCCGGCCCGATGCGATCACCCATGCCGTCGCGCCGCTCATCGTGCTTCCGACGACGGCCGGTACCGGCAGCGAAGCCTCGCGCGGTGCCGGCATTCATCCCGATGCGACGAGCCGTGCGACGGGGCTCAACAGCCATTACATCGTGCCGAAAGTCGCGATCTGCGATCCCGATCTCACGCTCAGCCTGCCGCCGCGGCTGACGGCCGGGACCGGCATGGATGCGCTGTCGCATTGCGTCGAAGGGTTCCTCACGACGAGCGACAATCCGGCCGGCAAGGCCCTGGCGCTCGACGGCGTGCGCCAGGTCGTCGCCTATATCGATCGCGCCGTGAAAGACGGAACGGATCGCGAGGCGCGCAAGGGCATGATGCTCGCGGCGCTCGAAGGTGGCATGGCGATCCATATGGGCCTCGGCGCCGGCCATGCGATCGCCAATGCGACCGGCGATCAAGGGCTTCACCACGGCATGCTGGTGACGATCGCGATGCCGACCGTGCTGCGCGCGCTCGAGAAGCATGTGCCGGAGCAGACGCAGGTGCTGGCACGAACGCTCGACGCCAAGCCGGGGCAAAGCGCCGCCGATGTCGTCGAGGAAATGAACGCGCGCGTCGGCCTGCCTGCGACGCTGCGCGCGCTCGGCTATAAAGGCGGCGATATCGACGACATGGCGCGGGATTGCGCCGCGAGCCGGTTCTTGGAGCGCAGCCCCTATCGTCCGAGCTTTGCCGAGTTCAAGACCATCCTCGCCACCGTGATCGGTTAATCCCGTCTCGGCTCAGCGCGGCCAGAGAGCCGCTGCAGCCGTCACAGTGCGGCGGCGCATGACGGAGCAAGGGCCGCGCGCTTGACGATATCGGAACGCGGCTGATAGATGTCCTGCGCATGACAAGTCCCTTGAAAGGCATCGAAGTTCTCGAACTCGGCCAATTCATCGCCGGTCCTTACGCGGGCATGCAGCTGGCGGATATGGGGGCTACGGTGATCAAGATCGAGCGTCCGGGCGAGGGCGACCCCTTTCGGATCTTCGGCGCGGGCGGCGGGGCGCAGGGCTACAGCTCCAATTTTACCGCCTTCAACCGCAACAAGCTCAGCCTCACGCTCAATCTCGGCGATGCCCGCGGCCAAGCGGTGTTCCGCCGTCTCGCGACCAAGGCCGATGTCGTGGTCGAGAATTTTCGCGCCGGCGTGACGAAGCGGCTCGGCATCGATTATCGCTCGCTGCGCGAGATCAATCCGCGCCTCGTCTATTGCTCCATCTCCGGTTTTTCCGAGGACGGTCCCTTCGCCGACCAGCCAGCCTATGACACGATCGGTCAGGCGCGCTCGGGCATCCTTGGCATGTTCGTCGAGAAGGACGATCCGCGCATGCGCGGTCCGACCATCTCCGATCAGATCACCGGCATGCAGGCTTGCAATGGCGTCGCCGCGGCGCTGTTCGAGCGCGAGCGGACCGGCAAGGGCGCCCATGTCGAAGTGACGCTGTTGGAGGCGAGCATGTATTTCATGCCCGATTCCTTCACCGCCTATACCCAGGGCGATGTCGTCATGGCGCCGCAGACGCGCGCCGCGATCTCATCCGCCTTTGCCTTTCAATGCGCCGACGGATTGCTCGCGCTTCATCCATCCTCGACCGAGCGGTTCTGGCGCGGCATGCTCGCGGCGCTGGAGCGCAGCGAGCTCGCCGAGGATCCGCGTTTTGCGAAACGCCCGGACCGGATTCGGAATTTCGAGACGTTGATCCAGCTCTTGCGCCCCGTCTTTGCCGCGAAGTCGCGGGCTGAATGGATGGAGCGTCTTGCCGCTCATGATGTGCCGAGCGCGCCGGTTCACTCGATTCCGGAAGCCATGGCGGATCCTGAAGTGAGGCATCTCGGCCTCTTTTACGATTACGAGCATCCGCGCTTCGGCAAGCTCACCGGCATGCATCGCGCGGTTCGCATCGATGGCGAGCGCGAGGCGAGCCCGCTGCCGCCGCCGATGCTGGGCGAGCATACCGATCGCGTGCTGCGCGAGGGCGGGTTTGCGGAAAGCGAAATCGCCGCGCTGCGCGCAGCCGGGATCGTTTAAGCACGGCCGCAGCGTAGCGTTTGGCTGCGCTTCAGGCGCTCTGCGCGCTCGTTTCGGTCCGCGCAATGCCGCCGCTGCGCCAGAGCGCAAGATCGACGAGCCGTTTCGGTTTCTGGGCGCGCCGCCAGGCGAGGACCGCGAGGATGTAGCGGCGGCGGGTTTGCAGCCAGGTGAGATCGTCGCGATCGCGGTAATCGGTGCTTTGTGCGCGGCGAAGCGCAGCGATGAGATGATCGATTTCCCGAAGATCGAGGAGCAGTTGTGGCGTCGTCATGGCGGGCTCGTGGTCGCCGGTCCCAGGCGTCGCCATTCAATTCCCCAACGGCATTTGATAGCCCGCCGGCAGCAAGGCGAGGGCTTGCGGCAGGAATTCCTGCGCGCGAATGACCGACATGGTCATGACGGTGAAGCCAAGCAGAATGGCGACCGCCGTGAGCCCGTCATTAAGGCGCGCGCAATAGGCATCGACGGCGCGGAGGAAAGCGGTAAAACGTTGCTTCATGGTCGATCTCATTCTGAGAACCTGCAAATCCGTCCGGCGCTGCGGCTGCGCTCCGGCGCCGCGATCCGGATGACCTCGACTCTACGATGAATCGCTTAATTCACGGTGAAACCGGCCGTCGCGCCGGGACGAAAATCGGACGGCGCGGCCTTATGTCGCCTTTGATCCAGATCGACGTCTCCCCCGCTGCTCCATGGCGTCACTGGACGCACCGCGCCATCCGCGCGATACCTCCCTTATGATTTGGAGCGGATCTTAATCTCTCGTTGACGGATCGCGGCGCCGCCCGGCTGGTTTGGAATTTCTCCGGTTTCGTGAGAGTAATAGCAAAACAACGGGAGCAGCGATTGCCAAAGAAGAACGACCCGCCGCCTCTGCCGCCACCGCTCAGCGAAAAGCGGTACGAGAAGCTTCTGCTCGCACTCCAGGTCGAGCTCGTCAAGCTGCAACGCCATGTGATCGAACGCGGCCTGCGCGTGCTGGTGATCTTCGAGGGCCGCGACGCGGCCGGAAAGGACGGCACCATCAAGCGCATCGTGCAGCATTTGAGCCCGCGCGAGACCCGCGTGGTGGCGCTGGGCCCGCCCACCGAGCGCGAGCAGCACTCCTGGTATTTCCAGCGCTACGTTCCGCATCTGCCCGCGGCGAGCGACATCGTGCTGTTCAATCGCAGCTGGTACAATCGCGCCGGGGTCGAGCGTGTCATGGGGTTCTGCACCAAGGCGGAGACCGAGGAATTTCTCGAAACCGTGCCGAATTTCGAGGCGATGCTGACCCGCGCGGACGTCATCCTGCTCAAATACTATCTCGACATTTCGAAGCGCGAGCAGAAGGATCGGCTTGCCGAGCGGCGCAAGGATCCGCTCAGCCAATGGAAATTGAGCCCGATCGATGCCAAGGCGCACAAGCTATGGAGCGATTACAGCAAGGCGCGCAACAAGATGCTCGAGCGCACGCATTGCGTTGCCGCGCCATGGACGATCGTGCGCGCGGACGACAAGAGACATGCGCGGCTCAATGTCATCCGCGATTTCTTGTGGCGCCTCGACTATCCCGGGCGACATGCGCGTCTCGAGCGGCCCGATCCTGCCGTCGTCTTTCCCTACGATCCGACCGTGCTGGAGCGCGGCCTCCTCGCCCCTTGATCCAGATCAAGGATGAAGGGGGGCGCCGGGCGCATTCTCCTATTTCCACAATGGAAATGGGGGTATGTCATGACGGGTATCGAAAGCGCCTATCTCGCCCTGGTCGTCGGCACGGCCATCGTTTTCATGGCGACTTTGGCGGGGGTTTCATGGTGGACCGATCGACGCTAAATCATCGGCATGGCGGCTGGCGATCAGAATGCGGTCATCGACTTTCTCTCACGCGGCGCGAGCTATGGCCGTCCTGACGAAACGCCGCGCCGCATCGACACGCATATCTCGATCGTCTTTCTCGTCGGCGACCGTGTCTTCAAGCTGAAGCGGGCGGTCCGCTTCTCCTTTCTCGACTTTTCCGATCTTGGCGCGCGCGAGCGTTATTGCCGCGCCGAGCTCGCGCTCAACCGCCGCACGGCGCCCGAGCTTTACCTCGCCGTGCGCGCGATCACGCGCAAGCCCGATGGCGGCCTCGAATGGGACGGCGCGGGCGAAGCGCTC
>CAYMNX010000224.1:0-10396 GCA_964391905.1 uncultured Rhizobiaceae bacterium | reverse complement strand
AACCCGGCGCAAGCCGAATCGGCCCTCGCGCATATTTTCGATTTCAGCCAGGCCGATAACCTCGCGGTAACCAATCAGGTGGCATCACTAGCGGCGCAGCATCTGATCCTCGCGTAACGGAGCCGAATGGCTTTCCTTCGTAAAAGCGTAAAAAGCGGGCCCGCACAGAGTTGCGGGCCCGATGCTTGTGGCCCCGGCCAACCATCGCGGCGCAACAAGGAAGACGCCGGCCTCGTGCCCGCCGCGCCGCTCAAACGCGCGCTGTCGGCATGCCGGCAGGGCTTCATTGCCCTCTTCGTCTTCAGCATGGCGATCAACCTGCTCGTGCTGGCATCGCCCATCTACATGATGCAGCTCTACGACCGGGTGCTGTCGAGCCGCAGCATGGATACGCTCCTGCTCCTGACCCTGATCGTGATCTTCGCCTTTGCGGTGATGGCGGCGCTCGAATGGGTGCGCGGGCGCCTCATGGTGCGGATATCGAGCTGGCTCGACCGCCGGCTCGGCGGCGAGGTGCTGACGAGCGCCATCGTCGGGGCGCTGCGCCACGGCCGCGAGCATTCGGCGCAGAGCCTGCGCGACCTTGCCACCTTCCGCAGCTTTTTGACGGGTCCGAGCCTTTTTCCCGTGCTCGACGCGCCCTGGGCGCCGGTCTTTCTCGCCGTAATCTTCCTCCTTAATCCGCTGCTCGGCTTTCTTGCGACGGCCGGCGCCGGGATCCTGTTCGGCCTCGGCCTCCTCAATGAATGGGCGACGCGCCGGCCGATGCAGGAAGCCGGCAAGGCGGCGATGATCGCGCAATACCAGGCGGATCAAAGCGTGCGCAATGCCGATGTCATCGAGGCGATGGGCATGATGCCCAACCTCGTGCGCCGCTGGCAGCGCCGCAATGCCGAGGCGGTGCGCCTCCAGGCGACCGCGGGCGACCGCATCGCGCTTATCACATCGATCAGCAAATTCATGCGCATCGCGATCCAGAGCATCATTCTCGGCGCCGGTGCCTTCCTTGTCATTCAGCACGAGGCGACGGGCGGCGTCATGATCGCGGGCTCGATCATTCTGGGACGCGCGCTCGCGCCGGTCGAGCAGATGATCGCGAGCTGGCGCAGCCTGATTGGCGCGCAGGCCGCTTTCCAACGCGTGAAAGCGGCACTTGCCGCCACTCCGCCGCGCAACCTTCGCACGCAACTTCCCGTGCCTGAAGGCCGGGTAACGCTCGAGAATGTCGTTTTCACCCCGCCGGGCGCGCGCGAGCCTGTAATCAAAGGTGTGAGCTTCGAGATTCAGCCGGGCGAGGCGCTCGCCCTGATCGGCGCTTCGGCCGCCGGCAAAACCACCCTGGTGCGGCTCATCGTCGGCAATTGGACGCCGCAGCAAGGCAGCGTGCGCCTTGACGGTG
Source organism: uncultured Rhizobiaceae bacterium (assembly GCA_964391905.1). GTDB lineage: Bacteria > Pseudomonadota > Alphaproteobacteria > ATCC43930 > CGMCC-115725 > CAIKMD01. The sequence continues at coordinate 8,997 of CAYMNX010000224.1, read as the reverse complement.
CCGAGATGCATACCTGGGACGCCGATGCGCTGGGCCCGCATATCGGCTATCTGCCGCAGGATGTGGAGCTCTTCGCCGGCACGGTGCGCGACAATATCGCGCGCATGGGCGAGGGGCCCGACGAGCTGGTTATCGAGGCGGCACAGCGCGCCCAGGCGCATGAGATGATCCTCGAGCTCCCCAACGGCTACGATACCGAGATCGGCGATGGCGGCGCATTCCTCTCGGGTGGCCAGCGGCAGCGTCTCGGCTTGGCGCGTGCGCTCTACGGCGATCCGAAAGTGATCGTGCTCGACGAGCCCAATGCAAGCCTCGACAGCGCCGCCGAAAATCGGCTGATGCAGACGCTCTTCAAGCTCAAGGAGCAGAAGACGACGATCATCCTCATCACCCACCGGATCAATCTGGTCGGCGTCGCCGACAAGGTGGTGCTGATGAAAGGCGGACAGGTCGAGGCGTTCGGCCCGCGCGATGCCGTGATGTCGAAGCTAACGCGGCCGGCCGCATCCAACCCGGCCAACGTCGCGGTAATGCCGAAACTGTCGCAAGCCGGACATACTGGCGCGATGCCGCATCGCCCGCAGGTGCTGAACGTGATCGATGCCGCTCTTGCCGAACGCAATCAATCGAGCGGAGCCGCGTCATGACCGCCGCGTCCGAGCCGATCCCCGCCTGCCTTCTGCCCGATCCGCCGCTCACTGACGTGGATCACGACGGTCCGGGCCTTACCCGCACCATCCTGCTCGGCTTCGCGATCATCGCGTTTTGCATCGGCGGCTTCAGCCTCTGGGCGGCGCTTGCTCCGCTGCGCGGCGCGGCCGTCGCTTCGGGATCCGTCGTCGTCGATAGCAAGCGCAAGAGCATTCAGCATCTCGAAGGCGGCATCGTGCGCGAAATCCTGGTGCACGACGGCGACACGGTCAAAGCCAATCAAGTGCTGATCCGGCTCGATCCGACCCAGGCCTATGCGATGCTCCAGCAGGTGACCGGCCGCTACAACGCCGCCGCAGCGCTCGTCGCGCGGCTAACGGCCGAGGAAACAGGCCAATCCGAAATCACCTTTCCGGCCGCCCTGCTGGCGCAGCGCGACGATCCCGAGGTCGCGAAATTGATCGACGGTCAGACCGGAATCTTCAAGGCGCGGCTCGACGAGCTCAACAGCCAGACGCAAATCCTCGAGCAGCGGCGCGCGCAGTCGGAAGAGGAGATCCGCGGCCTCGAGGCGCAGATCAAATCGCAGCGCGATCAGCTTCGCTACATCGAGGAGGAGATCGCGAATAAATCGGCGCTCCTCGACAAGGGGCTGGCGACCAAGCCGCAGGTGCTGCAATTGCAGCGCGAGCAGGCGGAAATCGACGGCACGATGAATCAGAACATCGCCGCCATCGCCCGCGCGAACCAGAATATCCAGGAGACGCAAATGCGTGTCTCGGAGCTGCGTACCAATCGCATCAACGAGGCCTCGAAGGATCATGGCGAGGCGCTGAAGGAATTATTCGAGTTCGCCGAAAAGGTCCGCGCCGCACAGGACGTCGTCGCCCGCACCGAGGTGCGCTCGCCGATCGACGGTACGGTGATGGGGATGACGGTTCACACCGTCGGCGGCGTGGTCGCGCCGGGGTCCACCGTGATGGAGATCGTGCCGAGTGCCGATCAGCTGACCGTCGAGGCAAAAATTCCGGTTAAGGACATCGAGAGCGTTCATGCAGGCTTGCCCGCGCAGGTCCGCCTCGTTGCATACGATCAGCGCACGACGCCGACGATCGATGGCCGCGTGAGCTGGATCTCCGCCGACCGGGTCGATGACGATAAGGCTGGCCTTTCTTATTACACGACCCGCATTGATGTCGATCGCGCACAGCTTGCGGCCCTCAATAATGTGCGTCTCTATCCCGGCATGCCGGTCGAGGTCATGATCCTCGGCACGGAGCGCACGGTGGCCGATTATCTGCTGGCGCCCATCACACGGACCTTTGCCCGCGCCATGCGGGAAAAGTGACCCCGCTCGCCGCACACTGCTCAATAAAGCGCGCCGGCGCCGCCAAAATAATCAGCCCTTCGGCACAAGGCTCTTAAGCGCCGCCTTAAAGCCGCGCCTGCCGTCGCTCCGAAACAGCTCGGATGATGCATAAACCGCGCAGCGTTCCGCGCGGCTATCGCCGTGCCGAGGCGTGGCCGAAGCGGTCGGCCGTAGCCTTGTCCGCGGACGAGCGGTTTTGCGCGGCACCGCCCTGCCAAGATTTGGCATACCTCTTGCGTGAAAACCGGCATCACAAGATCGCGGGGATGGGACGCAGGGATTCGAATTGCGGAGTAGGTGGTTTGCCGAGCAGTGCCAAACTTGAAATACGGTCGGTATCGATGATGTTTTCGACCTCCACCGGGGAGGTCGACGCGCTCGCACCAATTTCTTTTGCCCTCGGCGAGGGCAGCTTCATGAGCGTGATTGGCCCATCGGGCTGCGGCAAGAGCACGCTCTTCAACATCATCGCCGGGTTGCAACTTCCGACCGGCGGCACGGTTGCCATCGCCGGCGAGGACGCGACCGGCACGATCGGTCGCGTCGGTTACATGCTGCAGAAGGATCTGCTGCTGCCCTGGCGCACGGTTCTCGACAACGTCATTCTTGGCATGGAGATCAAAGGCGTACCGTGCGCCCGGGCGCGCGCCACCGCGCTCCCTTATCTCACGCGCTATGGCCTCGGCGGTTTCGAGCACCGTTATCCGCGCGAGCTCTCGGGTGGCATGCGCCAGCGCGCCGCGCTGCTGCGAACGCTCCTTCTCGATACCGACATCATTCTGCTCGACGAGCCCTTCGGCGCGCTCGACGCGCAGACGCGCGCCAATATGCAGGAATGGTTGCTGCAAATCTGGGCCGATTTCCGCAAGACCGTGATCTTCGTCACGCATGATGTCGAGGAGGCGATCTATCTCTCCGACGAGATCCTGGTGATGAGCGCGCGACCGGGCCGAATCACCGACCGGATTGCCGTGCCCTTGGCGCGGCCGCGCCCGCGCAGCGTCATCAATCTTCCGGAGTTTATCGCGATCAAGGAAGCGTGCTTTGGCCACCTCGGCCACGGGCACCTCGCCGCATGAATGCGAAGAAGGCAATATCGATGAGCATTGATGGTCTCTCGAGCGCGGCGGCATCGGATCGGGCGCTGCCGCGACGGGCCGGCGGGCCGTTCCGCTTTCCAAGCGTCTTTGCCGCGCGGGCGGGCTTTCGCCGCCTTCCGGTCGAACGGCAATGGTCGTCGCCCCGCGTCGCGCTCGTCCAAGCTCTCATCATCGTCGGCGCGATTGGCGGCTGGGAAGCGGCCGCGGCGCTGAAGCTCATCGACGCGTTCTTTTGGTCGCGACCCAGCGCGATTTGGCATACCCTCATGCTCTTCTTCATCAAGGGCGACGCGCTGACGGATATCGCCTTCACTTTCGAGGCGACAATCCTGGGCTTCGTCTTAGGGACCGTAGCGGGATCGGCGCTCGGCCTTTCCTTCTGGTGGTCGCGAAATTACGCCGCGGTGGTGCAGCCCTTCGTCATTTGCTTTGAGTCGATCCCCAAGCTCGCGCTTGCGCCGCTCATCATTCTGGTCTTCGGCATGGGCCTTGCCTCGAAGGTCGCAATCGCCGTTGCTTTGACTTTGGTGGTCTCGACCTTGACGACCTATGCCGGAGTGAAAGCGGTCGATCCCGACAGCGAGAGGCTCTTCTACTCGCTCGGCGCGAGCCGTCTGCAAATCTTCCGCAAGCTGGTCATCCCCGCGGTGCTGCCGTGGACGATTTCGGTCCTGCGCGTGAATATCGGCCTCGCCTTGACGGGCGCGATCGTTGGCGAATTCATCGCCTCGCAGCACGGGCTCGGGCGCGAAATCCTTTACGCCGGCCAGACTTATGACATCGCTCTGGTCTGGGTCGCTGTCTTCGTGCTCTCCACCTTCTCAATCGTCATGTATGTCGCCGTCTCCTGGCTCGAGAAATTGCTGCGCAAGGGGGTGACCCATTGACGCTGATCATTTCTTCCTTCTTCCCAGAATGGAGGCTTGCTCCTTGCGTGGTGCCTTGAAAACGTTCCTCGCGACGGCTCTTTTGCTGGCGGCGCTGCTGCCGGCGAAGGCCGCCGCGATGAAAGATCTCGTCGTCGCCGAGCCGACCCATGGTGTCGGCTATCTGCCTCTCTATGTCGCCGTCGACAAGGGATACTTTGCCGAAGAGGGGCTCACCGTCAAAATCCTGACGGTCGAAGGCGGCGGCGGCCATACCAACGCCGTGCTGACGGGCCAGGCCTTCGCGTTTATCGGCGGGCCCGAGCATAACGCCTTTGCCAAGCTGAAAGGCGCCGAGCTGCGCTCGGTCGTCAATGTCGTCGATCGCGGCAATGTCTATATGGTCGCCGCCGCCGGCAAGGGACCGGCGGACAAGAACTATCCGGCTTATGCCAAGGGCAAGGTCATCGCGCCGGGACTCTTCGGCGGCACGCCCAACTCCATTACCCGCTATCTCGTGAGCGCTTGGGGGCTCGATCAGAAAAAGGACGTGACGCTGCTCGAGACCACGACACCCGGCATTCTCGCGGCGGTCAAGACGGGGCAGGCCCAGATCGCCGCCGTGAGCGAGCCGATGCTGACCCAAGGCATCCGCCAAGGCATATGGGATGAGCCCTTCTACAACGTGCCGAAAGAGCTAGGTCCCTATGCCTACTCGACGCTCAACGTTCGGGAGGAATCGATCGAGAAGGATCCCGATACGGTGCGAAAATTCGTGAAGGGGGTGATGCTCGGCCTGCGCGAAACCTATGACCATCCCGACGAGGCAATGAGGATCGCACAAAAGGAGTTTCCGACGATGGCGCCCGAGGATCTGAAGGCGACCTTGGACCGAACCCTTGCCGACGAGCTCTGGAGTCATGACGGCATGGTATCGGAGGCCTCCTGGATCACGGCGCAGAAGGTGGTGCGCGGCGCCGATATCCTCAAAGCCGATGTTCCCTATGACGGCATCATCGATATGCAATTCGTGAAAGCAATGCTCGCCAGCGGCAAGTGACGACTCTCGAACCTCAGAAAAAGGAGCGGTGAACATGTCCGAACCAATCTGGAATCAATTCCTGACCGAGCGCGACAAGAAAGTCTTCGAAACCTCGGGTTACGGCGCCCGCGGCGGCTTCGGCAAGCGGCCGGCCTTGGTAATCATCGATGTCAATTACGCCTTCTGCGGCGAGCAGCCGGAACCGATTCTGGAATCGATTAAGAAATGGCGGAACTCCTGCGGCGAGGACGCTTGGGTCGCGATCCCCTATCTCCGCAAGTTGATCGACGCCGCGCATGAGAAGGGCATTCCGGTGATCTACACGACCGGCATTCGGCGCGAAGACAATTGGGATTCGGGCAGCTGGTCATGGAAGAATGCGCGCAACCAGGAGCGGCCGCAAGCGATCGGGGTCAATCGCGACGGCAACGACATCGTCGATGAGATCGCGCCGGCACCGCAGGACATCGTCATCCTGAAACAGAAGCCGAGCGGATTCTTCGGTACCAACATGCTGAGCTATCTCGTTCTCCTCGGCTGCGACAGCGTGATCGTGACCGGGACCACGACAAGCGGCTGCGTCCGCGCGACGGTGCTCGATGCATTCAGCAACAACTTCCATGTCGCACTGGCGGAGGAAGGGTGTTTCGATCGATCGCAGGCGAGCCACGCGATCAATCTCTGCGACATGAACGCGAAATATGCGGATGTGGTGAAGACCGATGAAGTGCTGACCTATTTTTCGAGCCTGGCCGCCGGAATGTTCGATCTGCCCAAGGGGGCGACGGCCAAAGCTGCGGAATAGGGGGCACAGGGTCTCGGCATCGCCGCGGTAGTCCTGGCAATATCGGTTTGTCGCGCCGGGCGCGCGGCAAACCGACCTGGGCCTGCCATGGGCGAGACCCGCTTTTCGCTGTTGCGCGACCGGAGCGTGCCAGCTGCGCCCCGCCGATATACCCGCCGATGATGCAAATTCTTGGAGAAACGGTCCCGTGCGCATATACTCGGATTAGGGGTGCAGCAGGGGGCTAACGCTCACACCTCGTGGTGATGACAGGCGGAGGGGACCATGCCATCAATCCTTGTCGGGGCAATTTTCGTTCCAGGAACCTGGCTCAGCTATTTGGTCGTGCGCTGGGCGCTCATGCATTTCGATCTCAACCTCGGCGATAAGGTCGCCCTGTCGTTCCTGACGGCGCTGGCCTATCTCGTCGGGCATATTACGGTCGCGATGGATCTCGCCGCGAGCCAGCGGCCGTCGAAGCTCGGTCACAGCCGACCGAGATAGAGCCTGCCGGCGCTTTGCCGGATCGATCGACGCAATCGCTGCGCGGGCGCGGTCCAGTGCATTGGTTTCGCGCCGCGTCGCCGATCGCGTTGACGAAGGCTTAACCTTTTTAACTTATTGATCTGGCAGTTTCGGCCGCAAGGCCCGCAACCGCCAGGTACTTTCCTTGCGCAAACATGTCTCGATCGGGACTGCGACCGACGGAGAATTCCCAAGCCAACCGTCGAATTCGAGAGCACCGCACACCGATAGCGACCGCCGCTACTCCCGAAGCCAGCTTTCGGGGCTCGATCCGCTCGCGCCGTCCTCCGAAGCGACGATCCGGTCGCTGATCGCCGATATCGAGATCAAGGCCCATATTGCTGGCTCACCGTTACAGGTCCTGCCGCTGCAGATGAATGGCGGCACGGTCGCGACGGTCTATTCCTTCGAGCGGCGGCTCGGCAGGTTTCGCACCGGCATTTGGGACGGCGTCGTCGTGCTCTCTCCCGCATGGGGGCGGGGCCTGACGCCATGGCTTTGCCATCGCCTGCAAGATTTCGTCGCATCCGATCTCGCGACGTTTCGCATCGTCGAGAAGGGGGCGGCGCCGGCGGCGTTCGAACACGCCACCATCCGCAACCGCAGCATGCTCGCGGCGACGAGCGGCCACGGCTTCCAGGAAGTCTTGCCGCTGCCGGACAGTTTCGATGCGTTTCTCGACGGGTTCGGCCGCAGCACACGGCGCAATGTCCTGCGCGGCCTCGACTATGCGCGCGATGACGGGCTTACGTTTCTTTTTGAGCATGACGCGACGTTCCCCAACACGACTATGCTGCGGCGCGTCGCCGCGAAGAACAGGCCGCATCGGCAGTCCTTCAAGAAGATCGCGCGGGTGCAAAGCTTCGTTGCCAAGAGATCCCATCCCTTCTACGCATCCTTGACCGATGCCGACGGGCAATTGGTGAGCATCGCCGGCGGTTTCATCGAGGGCGATTTGGCGCTTCTCGCCTACCAGTGCAATGATCGCGATTATCCTCAAGCCAATCTGTCTCTGATCCTGCGCGCCTTGATCGCCGAGCAGTTGATGGCTCAGAGATTGCAGGGCCTCGCTTTCATCGGCAGCTGCGCCGGCTTGCTGCTGCGCTATTGCGAAAGGGTGCGCGGCGCCGAGCTACTCTTGGCGCGCCATTCCCTTCCGGCACGGATGAAGCATCTTGCTTGCGTGATAATGCAGCCTAAAAGCCGCATCGGACGGCTGACCGCCGCGATGTCGGAAGCGGGTGTCGAGGGCGCGGCCACGGCGACGAAAGGGGGCGCCGATCGCTTCGATCGGCTGCAATCGGAGCTGGAGGAGATCCGGCTCCCGCACCGCTGAGCGAACCGCCGCGCCAAACCCGCTGCAAGACGGAATGAAGATCAGCGTATTTGGCTGCGCCAGCGCTCGACGATCTTGCGGAGGAAGTCGAGCCCGTTGGCGTCGTTTTCCCAGGCCTTGGGGAAATTGGTCGCGTCCCCGCGAGGGCGGTATTTCGGATCGAGATCGGCGAAGCGTATATGCATCGGGTGGGCAACGCCTTCGCCGACCACGATCGCCTCCTGCTGACGCAGCGCCGGCAATGTGTTGAGCAGGCCGCTGGCGGTCTCCGGCAGCGTGCGGCGCACGATGTTCTGGTCTTTCTCGCTGCTCATCCGCAGCGCGAACACGGTCGAGCATTGCGACAGGATCGATTCCGAGATTTCGGAAGGCCGCTGGGTCACGAGGCACAAGGAGACGCCGTATTTTCGTCCCTCCTTGGCAATGCGCGAGATCGAACGGCGCGTCGGCTCGAAGCCGAGACTCTCATCGCCAGGAATATAGCGGTGGGCCTCATCGCAGACGAGCAGGGTCGGGATCGCCTCCTCACGCTCGCTCCACAGCGCGACATCGAAGATCAGCCGGCAGACGAGCGAGACGACGACGTCGACGATTTCCGACGGGACGGCGGAGAGATCGAAGATCGTGATCGGCTTGCCTTTGACCGGGATGCGTAGAATGCGCGACAGGATCTCGACCATGTTGTCGCGCACCGAAAGGCTGCCGAAGAGGAAGGCGTAGCGCTTGTCCTGCCGCAGATTCTCGATCGTGGTCATGAGCCGGAAATAGGGGAGCGCGTTGTCGGGCTTGTCGAGCTTGCCCATTGCCTCCGAGAGATAATGCATCAACCGCGCGAGCGGATAAGGCGTCGGCGTGTCGACGGTCAAATGCGTCGTATCAACCGCGCTGCCCAGCGCATCGCGCTTGGCCGCGATGATCACGTCTTTGAGGATATAGGCCTCGCGGCTGCGCGTCTTCTCGTCCTTGCTGCACAGGATCTCGACGATCTCGTCGAAGCTCAAAAGCCAATAGGGAAGCTGCAGATTCTGCGGCGTGATGCGTTCGGCCATGCCGTCGAAGGCGGCGGCATATTCGCCATGCGGATCGAGCAGCACGACATGGCCGTTCGGATGGGCCTCGAGCAAGGCGCGCACGATGAGGGTCAGGGCGCAAGACTTGCCCGATCCGGTCGTACCGAGAATAGCCGAGTGCTTCGAGAGCAGCTCCTGCGAAAGCAGATAGGCGGTGCGATTCGGATCTTGGTGCAAGGTCCCGACCGCGACGGTCCAATTGTTGGGTTTGTCGTAAATGCGCGCAAGATCATCGCTCGTCGCCGGGAAAAGCG